>JAKSSM010000048.1 GCA_024403065.1 Clostridia bacterium
TACAAGGGAACTCATAGCTGTTGTAAATACAAAGAAGAAGATAAGCGTGATGATGAATGCCTGAAGGGAAATCATCTTCTTTTCCTTCTTTGGTTCTTCAAAATATGTTCCCTGGAAAGGACGGCTGTATGGGTCGTAATTTTCAATAATGCTTGAGTCGGCATTTTCGCCTTCTTCTCTTAAAGCTTCCATAAAGGATTTTTCTTCCTTTGGTTCTTCAGCCTTTATTTCTTCTGTTACGAGAATTTCGTTTTCATCCATTGTGGATTATTCCTCCTGATTGATATATAGGGCTCATTTCCCTATGCTAAAATTTTAAACTTCAAATGTGTTTTTTCTGTGTAAAAACTATGTGAAATATGATAAGATTATAACGTATGTTGTTTGAAAAAAGAAGGTATAATTTCAATGAGTAACGTAATTACTGCAATAGATAAAAGTGGTTCATACAGAGTGTATCTTGCAATCACTACTGATATGGTTAAAACTGCAGCTGAAATCCATAACACAACTCCAGTATGCACAGCAGCACTGGGTAGAGTACTTACAGGTGCTGGTCTTATGGGTCTCATGCTTAAAAATGAAGATGACAAGCTTACAGTTCTCTTTAAAGGGGATGGTCCTGCAAAGCAGGTACTTGCTACTGCCAACAGACGTGGTACTGTTAAAGGATATGTGGCAAATCCTGATGTTGAACTTCCGCTCAACAAGTTTGGAAAACTTGATGTAGGTGGAGCAATCGGAGTCGGAGAACTTACTGTAATAAAGGACCTTGGACTTAAGGATCCATATATCGGAAATATTGCTCTTGTTGATGGAGAAGTAGCAGATGACCTTACAGCCTACTACTATATCTCTGAACAGCAGAATACAGCTATTTCCTTAGGAGTAAAGGTTGACAGAGACTATTCTGTAAAGGCTGCCGGTGGAATGTTCATTCAGATGCTTCCATCACCAGTGGAAGAGTCCATTGACGAGCTTGAAAAGATGCTTGCTGATCTCCCACCAATCACAACCCTTATTGAAGAGGTTGTTGAAAAGAATCCGCTCCTTACTGAAGATGCTCTTCTTGAAAAACTTCTCTACAGAATCTTCGGTAAAATGAAGGAAGAATATACAGTTACAGTTATGGGTCGTGAAGAACTCAAGTGGGACTGTGACTGCTCAAAGGAAAAGCTTGAAAGAGCCCTTATAACTATCGGAGTAAAGGATCTCACAGAAATATATGAAGAAGACAGACAGGCTGAACTTACATGCCAGTTCTGTCTCAAGAAGTATCTCTTCAATGAAGAGGAACTGAAATCAATGCTTGAGAGGATTAGATAGATATGAAAGAAAGAATCGCACTTATATTCGGAGGAAAGTCATCAGAACATGAGGTATCCCTCATGTCATCTGCATCAGTCCTCCGTGCTATTGATAAAGAAAAGTTTGATGTGGTACTTATCGGTATTACAAGAGAAGGAGAATTCAGAAAGGTAGAATGCACTCCTGAACAGATTGAAGACAAATCATGGGTTTCCATGTCAGAACCATTTGACATGTGGAAGATCAAGGAAATTGCTGATTTTGCTCTTCCTATTGTTCACGGTCCAAACTGTGAAGACGGGAAGCTCCAGGGTCTTCTTGAACTTCTTGACATCCCATATGGCGGATGTGGTGTTACTGCATCAGCTGTAGCAATGGATAAGATTATGGCAAAGACAATCTTTAGAAATGCTGGCATTCCTGTAGTAAAGGATGTATGCGTATTCAAGGGTGACAATGTAGATGAAAAGATTCTTGAAATCGAAGAGAAGCTTTCATATCCTGCATTTGTAAAGCCTGCAAATATGGGTTCATCTGTAGGAATCACAAAGGCTCACAACAGAGATGAACTTGTAAAGGCTATTTCCTTTGCCTTTGAATATGACAAGCGTGTTCTTGTAGAACAGTTCATCAATGCAAGAGAAATTGAAACAGGAATTCTTGGAAACGCAGAACCAAAGGCTGCATCCTGTGGTGAAATTCTTCCAAATGATGCAGAATTCTATGACTACAGATCAAAGTATACTGCAGGTGGTGCAGGACTTATCATTCCTGCTGAAATCCCAGAAGAAAAATATGAGGAAATCAGAAGACTTGCAGTAAAGGCATACAGAGCAATCGATGGAGAAGGATTCTCAAGATGTGACTTCTTCCTCGATAGAGACAACGGCAATATTTACATTAACGAAATAAATACTATCCCTGGATTCACAAAGTACAGCATGTTCCCAATGCTCTGGGAGGATGCAGGGGTTTCCTACAGGGATAATATTGAGGAGATCATCAGACTTGGACATGAAAGATATAACGCTAAAAATAACGGGTAAACAGGTAATAGACAGCAGGGAAGAGGATCAGATGGAGTTTGTTACTGACGGTAAGCTCTATCTTAAAAATGATGCCATCTATGTCATCTATGAAGAAAGTGAGATTTCCGGTTTCAAGGGCTGCAAGACTACGCTCAAGATAAAGGATGACTCAGTAAAGATGAGAAGAATGGCGGCAGATTCCTTTGGAACTGAACTGTATTTTGAGGAAGGTCAGAGATTTCAGAGTCACTACAACACACCATACGGAATATTTGGTGTGGAGATTCTGACGGACAGACTGGACAATGCCATGGATAAGGAAACACTTGAAGGTACTGTGGATATTTCATACAAGGTATCTTTAGAAGGTATGTCAGAAGGTAAAAATACTTTAAGAATAGATGTTAAGTAGGAGAAAAAGATGAAAGAAATCGGATTCAGCAGCAAACAGTATATCGAAGAGCAGACACAGTATATCCTTGAAAGAATCAGAGAAAAGAATGCAACACGTCTCTACCTTGAATTTGGTGGAAAGCTTGTTCATGACAGACATGCAGCACGTGTACTTCCTGGTTTTGACCAGAATGCAAAAATCAAGCTTCTCCAGAAGATGAAGGATCAGGCTGAAATCATCATCTGTATTTATTCAGGTGATATCATCAACAGCAAGACACGTCAGGATTTCGGTATCACATATGACCTTGAAGTATTACGTCTTATCGACGTATTCAGAGAATATGGTCTTGATATCAATTCAGTAGTAGTAACAAGATACGAACAGAGCCCTGCAGTTGACAAGTTCATCAGCAAGCTTGAAAGAAGAAACATCAAGACATACAAGCACTACTTCACAAAGGGATATCCAACAGATGTTGAAACTATCGTAAGTGAAGAGGGTTACGGAAAGAATCCATATATCGAAGTAACAAAGCCACTTGTAGTTGTAACTGGTCCTGGTGGAGGATCAGGCAAGCTTGCTACTTCCCTTTCACAGCTTTATCATGAATACAGACGTGGAGTAAAGGCTGATTACGCAAAGTTTGAAACTTTCCCAATCTGGAATATTCCATTAAAGCACCCTGTAAACATCGCATATGAAGCAGCAACAGCTGACCTTAAGGATGTTAACATGATTGACAACTTCCATCTCGAAGCATATCAGAAGATGGCAGTAAACTATAACCGTGACCTTGCAATCTTCCCTGTAGTACAGCGTATCATTGAAAAGATTACAGGAGAATGCCAGTACAAGTCACCTACTGACATGGGTGTAAACCGTGCAGGTTTCTGTATCACAGATGATGAAGTATGCAGAAATGCATCCGTTCAGGAAATCATCAGAAGATTTATGATTGCAAATGTTGACTACAAGAAGGGTAAGATCAAGGAAGACGTTCTTGAACGTGCGGAACTTCTTTTAAAGGAAGTACAGGCAAAGGTTGAAGACAGAACTGTAGTAGTTCCAGCAAGAGAATATGCAGAAAAGAAGAGAAACTGCGATCCAAGATACATGAACGTTGTAGTAATGGCTCTTGAACTTCCAGATGGAACAATCGTTACAGGAAGATCATCAAGAAGAATGGTTGCAGCAGCTGCATGTATCATCAATGCGGCAAAGCACCTTGCAGGAATTCCAGAAGATGCATATATCATCAAGCCTGACGTATTTGAAAACCTTCAGAAGATGAAGGTATCCATCCTTCATGCAGACAGAACATCACTTAATGTTGAAGAAATGCTTATGGCTCTTTCAACAACAGCAATCAGTGATACTGAAGAAGGCAAGCGTGCAAAGCTTGTTATGGAACAGATTCCATCCCTTGCAGGATGCCGTGCTCACTGCACAGCAATTCTTTCCGACAAGGATGAAAAGGCTTTAGGAAACCTTGGAATTGATACTACATGTGATCCTGAATACATTACAACAAACTTATACTATGCATAGAATTAGGAGTGGGTTTTCCCACTCCTTAATTTTAAAGGGTAGATATGAAAAATAATGATTTTACAAAGGGGAAGATAGTACCTCTTCTTCTTAAGTTTATGCTACCGGTACTTTTTGCAATGCTTCTTCAGGCCATGTACGGGGCAGTAGACCTGATGATTGTAGGACAGTTCGGAACAAATGCAGATGTATCTGGTGTGTCAACTGGGTCGCAGATTGTTATGACTCTTACAAACCTTGTAATCGGTCTTTCCATGGGAGTTACTGTATCTGTCGGTCAGAGTATCGGAAGAAAAAGAAATGATGAAGCAGGAATGCTTATTGGAACGGGTCTTTACATCTTCTTTGCAGCAGGAGTCCTTTTTACAGCAGTTGGAGTCTGCTTTTCAGAAGGCCTTGCAGGACTTATGCATGCTCCATCAGAAGCCTTCAGAAATACAGTTGAATATATCAGAATATGTTCAGCAGGTTTTACGGTAGTTATTGCATATAACCTGCTTGGAAGTATTTTCAGAGGTCTTGGAGATTCAAAAACTCCACTTCTTGCTGTAGGTATTTCCTGTGTACTTAATATTCTCTTTGATATTCTTTTTGTTGCTGTACTTAATAAAGGGGCTGCAGGTGCTGCTACTGCAACTGTAATTGCACAGTTCGTTTCAGTAGTAATATCCTTACTCATCATAAGTAGAAAAGAACTTCCTTTTGTGCTTTCAAAGGACACAATGAAGTTCAGAAAGAGATTTGCAGGAAGAATAATAAGAATAGGAACGCCTATTGCTCTTCAGGATTTTCTTGTAGGCATGTCATTTCTTGTACTCCTTGCAATTGTAAACGGTCTTGGACTTATTGAGTCTGCAGGTGTTGGTGTTGCTGAAAAGGTATGCGCATTCATCATGCTTGTTCCAAGTGCATTCATGCAGTCCATGTCATCCTTTGTTGCACAGAACATGGGAGCGGGAAAAGGAGAACGTGCTGTAAAAGCCTTACAGAGTGGAATACTTGTTTCATGCATTTTTGGTGCTGTAATGTTCTATGTTACTTTCTTCCATGGAAATCTGCTTGCTGGAATATTTACAGATGATGCACTTACTGTACTTGCTTCATGGGACTATCTCAAGGCATATGCAATTGACTGTCTTCTTACATGTTTCCTCTTCTGTTTCATAGGATACTATAACGGAATTGAGAAAACAAAGTTTGTAATGCTGCAGGGACTTGTAGGAGCATTCTTTATCAGAATTCCAGTAGCATTTCTTATGAGAAGCATAGGAAATGGATCACTCTTCCTTATCGGTATTGCAACACCATGTTCAACTGTTGTACAGATTGCAATGTGCTTCATTTTCTTTAAGGTTTCAGGGAAGAAAGAACATCATATTCAAGAAGAACTTTCATAAACTTTGAGCTTTCATAGAAGAAGCAGTCAAGGGGGATACTGAATTTTTCTGACAGTGTAAAGAGCATTTCAAGGTCAGGCCTTCTCATACCAATTTCATACATGGTGTAGCATGAACGGGAAATATTGAGTATAACGGACATGTCTTCCTGGGTAAAATCGTGGTATTTCCTTAGAATTTTAAGGTTTTTCTCAATCTGTGTACTTTTCATAGTGGTATTTCGGATTGTACAAATTTAAAAACAATGATATTATATATTCAATATTATCTTCCATTTTTCTTCAAATGTGATATAATATTACAAAATAGGTTAAAATTTTAACAATTGTAGAAGATGTATGATTGTTAAACCCGTAAGGAGGAAAAAATAAATGAAAAAGATTGGCGTATTAGGAACTGGTACAATGGGCGCTGGTATCATTCAGGTACTTGCACAGAACGGATACGAAGTAGTAGTTAGAGCTAGAAAAGAATCTTCAATCGAAAAAGGTGTTGCTACTGTAACAAAGAACCTTTCAAAGCTTGTTGCTAAGGAAAGAATTACAGAAGAAGCAAAGAACGAAGCTCTTGCAAAGATTTCAACTTCAACTGATTTAGCTATTATGGCTGACTGCGACCTTATCATCGAAGCAGCTACAGAAGATATGGCTTCAAAGGTAGCTCTCTTCAAGGAACTCGATGCTATCGTAAAGGAAGGAACAATCCTTGCTACTAACACTTCATCACTTTCAATTACTGAAATCCAGAGTGCTGTATCCCACCCAGAAAACGTAGTAGGAATGCACTTCTTCAACCCAGTACCTGCAATGAAGCTTGTTGAAATCATCAAGGGACTCTTAACTTCAGAAGAAACAAAGAATGCAGTTGTTGAACTTGCAAAGGTTCTTGGAAAGACTCCAGTAGAAGTAGAAGAAGCTCCTGGTTTCGTAGTAAACAGAATTCTCGTTCCAATGATCAACGAAGGTATTGGAATCTTAGCTGACGGTGTTGCATCAGTAGAAGCTATTGATACAGCAATGAAGCTTGGTGCCAACCACCCAATGGGACCTCTTGAATTAGGTGACCTTATCGGACTTGACGTATGTCTTGCTATCATGGACACTTTATATACTGAATATGGTGATCCAAAGTACAGACCACATGTATTACTCAAGAAGATGGTAAGAGCTGGAAAGCTTGGAAGAAAGACTGGAGAAGGTTTCTACAAGTACAACTAGTATGTATCTTAAGGATGGCTGCACTGCAGCCATCTTTTTTATTTCTCATCTTCAGTAATATTCTTCTTTTTAAAAGGAGCATATATGGGGTATAATTAAGAAAAATACTGCTTAAAACAGATAGGATTTAGTATGATAAAGAAACTTGATTTTAAAAGAATACTTTTTCTTTCACTCTTCCTTGTACTTGTGGTATTCATCCTTCCAAAGGGTGTATCTGCTGATGAAGTAAAAGTGATTGAAACTCAGGAAGATCTTGTAAAAGCGCTTACAGAATCAGAGGACGGTGCTACTATCTATGTGTCTGATATTGACTTCAAGAAGATGCCAATGGGAATGGTTGTCGTTACAAAGAATGTAACGATAAAAAGCGGAAAAGAAACCCACGCTGAATTCAGAAATGCCACATTTGCACTTAATGGTACAGCAACAGATGCAAGCCCTCTTACTGTAAAATTTTCTGGGATTGATTTTATTGGCGACAATACTGATATGGAAAATCCAAATGTTTCATCGTCCGGTATGGAATTCATGAAAACAATGTGCGCAGGAATATTCAAGATGAATGTGGATGCTACATATGAAGACTGCATATTCAGAGGTTACCATTACGGATATGGTGGAGTATTCAATGCCATCTACTCATCTGATGACAACAAGAATGAGCTGAAACTGAATCTCAATTCCTGTACATTCATGGACAATGCAGGAAAATATGGGGGAGCAATATATCTTACAGGAAGAAACCATAATATTACGCTTAATGCAAAACACTGCAGTTTCTTTGGCAATCGTGCAGCAACAGGTGGCGCAATATATGCTGATGTTGCAGTACTTAACCTTCTTGACTGCAGCTTCAGCGATAATGGAGGTCTTTCACTTCTTGAAGGAAAGAATAACGGTGGAGCACTTTCCCTTATTAACTGCAGTACTGAACTTAACGGATGCCTTGTAGCAGGAAATGCTGCACAGGATAATGGTGGAGGAATATATGCAGAAATTTCTCCATTCAGAACCCTTATGCTTCTCAATACTACAGTAAGAGGAAACAGGGCGGAAAGTGGTAGTGGATTGGCTGTTGTGCCCCTTGAAAGCAATTTTGATACGAAAGCGGAAGCACTCGTCTACTATTCCACATTTGCATACAACGGAGATGATGAAAAACTTCCTGAAAATGACAATGCAGAATTTTCATGCTGCATATTTGAAGGAAGCAGTGAGCAGATTCCATCGAAAGAAAACGGGTATAATGCGGTTACTTCAAAGATAAAAGAAGGTGACCTTAGCCATCTTACATCAGAAGAAAAATATACTGTTGGACGTGATGTTCAGGACAGCGTCTTAAGTGGAAGACTGAAGTTAAGCCTTGGAGAACTTCTTGCAGGAGACAACTATATGGAGAAATTCGATCTTAAGATAAAGACATCTCCGGCAAGAACTGAAATTCTTAATATGAAATATGGAGATAATCTGAATCTCAATATCCGTGACAGAATGCTCTACAGATATGATGGAATGTCAGTAAGTACTGACAGCGTATTTCTTGGTGGAATTATGCCAGAGAATCCAGTTAAGATTTTATGGAAGCCTAAGACAAAACCTCTTTTAATTGCAGTTCTCGTACCTGTAGCACTCATCATTACACTTTTTGCAATGAAGAGACGTGGTGAAAAGATTCAGAATGACATGGACTGGAGAGAACGCGCAATGGATAATCCTGAAGTACAGGAAAAGCTTACAGACAGAGAACTTGACGTTCTTGCTCTCCTTCTTCTTGGTAAGACAAGAGAAGAGATTGCTGAAGCACTGTATATTACAGATTCAACTGTTAAAAAGCATGCGTCAAGCATATATCAGAAACTGGGTGTAAAAGGAAAGGCAGAACTTATTGCAAAACTTGCACGTAAATAGTTAAAGGGTGGAGAAATCCACCCTTTTAAAATGAAAGTACCCATAAAGGTGGACACTCGGGTAATATCATTTAGTGAGAATCACATATATGATGGGAAATGTAAAAGGACATGATTCTTGGACAAATACAAGGACAAGGAGAATATAAATGAGCAAATCTCTAATATATAATGATGGAAAACGATTTAAGGAGTGTTCAACTGTGGACAACGATGACAAGAAGACACTGAATCCTGTATATCAGGAAATTGCATCAGTACTTGGAATAGATGCAGCAATGGAAATACACAGACTGTTTAAAGGTCAGCAGATCAGTTTTCCTGTGCGTCTTTATACAAAAGATACACTTCACAAAACAATAAAAGCGGAGTATGACGGAACAAACATCCGTGCTCTTGCATCAAAATACGGATATTCCGAAAAGACCATAAGACGTGTCTTAAAGGAAGAAGAGTAGATAATACGAAGGAACTGCAATGCGGTTCCTTTTTTGCTGTTTGCAAAAAGAGCTGTACATATGTATAATATAAATGTTAATCATCTTTTTTATCACATCTTAAAAATTCTAAATGAAAGGTAATAGTCTAATGGAAAAAGAACTGGATTCTCAGATTGTATCAGAAGAAGTAAAGGAAGAAACTAAAGAAGTTAAGAAGGAAGAAAGACCCATTGTTGAGGGTATTCTTGACATTCAGGAAGAAAACAGCTTTGGATTCCTTCGTTTTGACAACTTCCTTACATCTGAAAAGGACATATATGTATCTCCAACACAGATAAGACGTTTCAATCTTAAAACAGGAGATAAGATCAATGGTGTTACCCGTCTCCCAAATGAAAATGAAAGATTCGGTGCACTTCTCTATGTAAATACAGTAAACGGTGATGATGTGGGAAAGGCAATATCAAGACCTGATTTTGACAGTCTTACACCAATATTCCCAAATGAAAGGCTCCATCTTGAAGATAACAGAATGGATTATTCAACAAGACTGATTGATCTCATTGCACCAATCGGAAAGGGGCAGAGAGGACTTATCGTTGCTCCTCCAAAGGCAGGTAAGACAGTGCTTCTCAAAAAGGTTGCAAATGCCATTGAAAAGAATCATCCTGATGTTCATCTCATAGTTCTTCTTGTTGATGAAAGACCAGAAGAAGTAACAGATATGAAGAGGTCACTTAATGGTGGAGAAGTAATATACTCCACATTTGATGAACTTCCTCAGCACCATGTAAAGGTTGCTGAAATGGTACTTGCCCGTGCAGAAAGACTTGTTGAACACGGAAAGGATGTAGTAATCCTTCTTGACAGTATTACAAGACTTGCCCGTGCATACAATATGGTGGTTCCAAACTCTGGAAGAACTCTTTCTGGAGGACTTGACCCAGGAGCACTCCATAGGCCAAAGAAGTTCTTTGGTGCTGCAAGAAATATTGAAGAAGGCGGTTCAATTACAATTCTTGCAACAGCACTTGTAGAAACAGGCTCCAGAATGGATGATGTAATCTTTGAAGAGTTCAAGGGTACAGGAAACATGGAACTTCATCTTGACAGAAGATTATCAGAAAAGAGAATCTTCCCTGCAGTGTCCTTAAACAGGTCAGGAACAAGAAGAGAAGACCTCCTCATGAGCGAAGATGAAATCAAGGCTATCTGGGCCATGAGAAAGGAACTGTCAAACAAGCCTGAGGATGTTGTTATGAGTGAAATAATTGACGTTCTCTCCAAAACAAAAACAAACAGCCAGTTTATTCAGGTAATAGAAAAAAGGTTCGAGGAAAACTAATGGATTTAAAGAGAATATTTCTGAAGGACGCATGTCCTACATCAATAGGCGGTCAGGCAGTCATGAATGGAATCATGATGAGAGGCCCATACAGAACAGCTACATGCGTAAGACTTTCAGATGGACGCATACATATAAAGACTGAAAAAACAAAGGAGGCACCAAAGGCAGGAAAGATTCCT
>JAKSSM010000049.1 GCA_024403065.1 Clostridia bacterium
CCATAGCTTCAGCAATGAGTTCACCAATCTTGCTGTCTCCAGCTGAGATTCCTCCAACCTGAGCAATTTCTTCCTTTGTTTCTACAGTCTGAGCAGCCTTCTTGATTCCTTCAACTGCAACATCAACTGCACCCTGGATACCACGGCGGAGTTCAACAGGGTTTGCTCCTGCTGCAAGGTTCTTGCAGCCTTCGTGAATAATGATCTGTGCAAGAAGTGTAGCTGTAGTTGTACCGTCTCCTGCAACGTCATTTGTCTTTGATGCAACTTCCTTTACAATCTGTGCACCCATATTTTCTGTAGCATCTTCAAGTTCGATTTCCTTTGCAATAGTTACACCATCGTTTGTTACAAGTGGTGAACCGAACTGCTTTGAGATAAGGACGTTTCTGCCCTTAGGTCCAAGTGTAATCTTTACTGTGTTTGCAAGCTTGTCAACACCATCAAGAAGTTTCTTTCTTACTTCTTCTCCATAAAAAATTTCCTTAGCCATTTATTTACCCCTCTCTATTCAATTACAGCAAGGATATCAGCAAGTGGCATTACTGTATATTCCTTACCTTCATATTTTACATCTGTTCCACCAAACTTTGCGAAAAGAACCTTGTCACCAACTTTAACGTTCATTGGTTCTTCTTCAGTTCCAGGACCTACTGCAACTACTTCTGCAAACTGTGGTTCTGACTTTGACTGTGATGTAAGGATAAGTCCTCCAACAGTCTTTTCTTCTGCTTCAACCTTCTTGAGTAAAACTCTAGCGCCTAAAGGTCTGATCATTCTATATTCCTCCTATATGTAAATTAAAGTTTAAACAAATTTTTGGCACTCTAATATATAGAGTGCTAAACTATCTAAATTATATCAAATTTCAGTTTAAAGTCAAGATATCTCTTCCATATTCCTTATATGGAAAAAGAGATACTGCTGTGCAATTCCACTGTATGGGGAGAAATTCTCTTCAGCAAACTTTTCCATTTCACGCCTGTTGTTTTCAGGTATTCCGTAAAGCCTGTTCATTACTCTTTTTACCCATACATCTATTGGAAATGCATCTACAAGATGAAGTCCGAAAAGTGCAACACAGTTTGCAACCTTTGGTCCAACACCTTTAAAAGACATGAGATGCTCAACTGGTGTAATACCTGATTTTTCTGCATCTTCCAGGAACTTCTTTTTAGGATCCTCTTCAAGATGGTATCCAAGTTCCACATATCTCTTTGCGGTTTCAGCAATATATTCGGCACGGTATCCCAGTTTAAGTTCCATCAGTTCCTCAGCTTTACACCTGGAAAGTGTTACAGGGTCAGGAAAGGAATATATGCCATTTTCGATTTCCTTTCCGTATTTTTCAGAAATCTTTTTTATGAGTCCTTTTATTCTTGGAATATTGTTGTTCTGGGAAATTATGAAGCTTATCAGTGTTTCAAAGAAATCCTGATTTAAGATTCTCATTCCAGGGCATGACCTGATAGCGTCACTTAAAACCGGGTCCTCTGAAAGCTTTTTCTTTATATTTCCATAGTCGGTTTCAAGGTCGAAGTAGTGACTTAAGTCGCTGGAAAAACCAGATACATCATCACCCTCCTGCTTCATGGTATATATTTTATCTCCCACTACGAAGGTGAAGGATGAGTCAGGATTTTCAGTAAATCTGAAGCACTGGCCTGAATATGCAATTTCTCTTAGGTCAAAATCCTTCAGAATCATTCAATACCTCTTACTGTTACATTAAAGTCCTCTACATTGAATGCAGTCATATATTCTATGGTATCATAGGCACGTTTCTGGAACTGCTTTGCAGCAGCCATAACGTCGTATCCTTTTCTGATCTTGATTGTTACATCCAAAGTGTATGCTTCTGTTTTTAATGCATGACCTATATGAATCACACGTGATACCTCAGGAATTACATCACATACACAGCGGATGATATCATCAAGCACCTTGTCTTCAACAAAGTACTCACCCTGATAGCTGAATGGCGGACGTACTACTGTTCTTTCAGCAGCCATACCTACATCCATTCCACGGAAGACGCGGAGTGGGTCCATGAAGAAACCGGAGAAGCTTCTCTTAAGCTGCATGCTTGGGGCAGGAACAACATGCTTACCCTTTACTACACGCTCTTCTCTTGCTGTCTCCCTTTCCTCTTCAGTTGTAATATCTTCAATATATATTCTGTGAACCTTTGAAAGTTCATCTTCTGTAACAAGCTCCAGTGTTAAGAGAACCTTGTTCACCATATCATCTGATGTGCCAAGGAGAAGAAGTGATTTTGGCTTCTTTCTTCTGATTTCCTTCTTTACCTGTTCTCTTATTTTCTCATCAAGAAACAGAGCAACCTTGATTGCTCCTATCTTTGTTTCAGACTTCTTCGCAGAAATCCCCGCAAGCACCGCTCCCTTATATATGAAAAGGCCGTCATCGATGATTGCTTCTATATCATATTTCTGACACTGGCCAACAGCATGGAAAGATTTTCCCGTACCGCTTTTGCCAACTAATGTATATATTTCCATTCAATTTTTCCTCTTTACTATTATATAGTATTTTGCTATAATTGTGTAGCAAAGATATCTTTATTTTTAAAAGGAGGACTCAGATTATGGCTTATAAAATTACAGACGCTTGCATTTCATGTGGTTCATGTGCTGAAGGTTGCCCAGTAGAAGCAATCTCAGAAGGAGATGGACTCTATGTAATCGACGCTGAAAAGTGCATCGACTGCGGTTCATGTGCAGATCAGTGCCCAGTTAACGCTCCAGTAGAAGGTTAATTTAAAAATGCAATACAAAAGGCTGGTTTCGACCAGCCTTTTTTCATGTCTATTTTATTTCTTCAAGTATTTCTGTTACGCTTAGGAATGTGTATGTAGGTTTTACATCACCATTCAGTATATCATCCACTGTTGCTTCACCTGAAAGAACACAGATGGTATCTACTCCTGCATTCAATCCACTCTTTATATCAGTATAGAGTCTGTCACCTACTACTACAATCTGTGACTTTTTATAGCCAAGCTTCTTTGCAACTGCATTTACCATGGTTGGCTCAGGCTTTCCAATGAACTTCGGATTCTTCTTTGTTGCGTTGTACAGCATTATTGCAATTGATCCGCAGTCAGGAATAAAGCCGAAGGATACAGGACATACATAGTCAGGATTTGTTGCAAGATACATTACATCTCTTGTTGTAAGCATCTCGCATGTCTTTCTGAGCTTCTCTGATGTAAGTTCAGTATCGAATCCGATAAGAACTACTTCCGCGTCTCCCACTTCAGTAGTTACATCAATACCTGCCTTTACAAGAGACTTTATCATGGATTCTGTACCCATGACATAGACAGTCTTTCCTTTTGCATGCTCATTCAGATAGAGAACTGTAGCATCAACTGATGTAAAGAAATCAGAGCTTCCTGCCTGAATTCCCATACCGTTTACTTTTTTCACGTAGTCATCAACAGACTTTGATGAGTTGTTTGTGATGAACACATATGTTCCACCCTGCTTCTTTATTTCATCAAGAAGTGGAATTGTTCCATCAAAGAGTCTGTCCTCTTCGTAAATTGTTCCATCCATGTCGAAAAGCCAGAGCTTTTTTTCTTTTAAGGATGAAGCATCATTTCTGAAATAGTCCATATTATCTAATCCCTGAAAAGTTCGCATGCAGCTTTCAGGTCATCGTGATTGTCAATTTCAAGCCATCTTCCCTGAAGTTCACATGCTTCAAATACAACTTCCTTTAAAACATCATTCAAGGCAACTTCGCTCCACATCTTGAGTTCTTTCTTGTCCTCAATATATTCTCTGCACTTTTCAAAGAATGCAGCGCCTGCCATATTGGAGAACTTGTAGACATCAATTGTAGTTCCGAATGCTTCTTCTGGAGTTACCTTCTTTGAAATCTCATAGAGTCTTCCGTCCTTTTTGATAACCTTCATGGATTCTTCGATATATCTTCCGATTTCAGTTACAATGGCATTTGGCGCATCGAAGGAAAGAAGAGCCTTTACTACTGAGCTGTCATAGAAAACGTCAGCATTCATCATAAGGAATGGTGAGCCCTTAACAGCATCTCTTCCAAGATATGCGGAATACATATTGTTTGTAGTTGCATAATCTGGAGAGTTTATGATATTGATTTCAGGCCATCTTGACTTTACGTAGTCAGAAAGGATTTCTCCCTTGTAGCCTGAGATGATTGTAATATCAGTAATTCCGTTTTCATGGAGATTGTCAATCTGCTTGTGAAGGATTGGCATTCCGTTTACTGGAACAAGTGACTTTGGAACTGTGTCTGTAATTGGTGCAAGTCTTGATCCAAGTCCTGCTGCTAAGATTAAAGCTTTCATTATAACTCCTCAACTAATTCTTTATATACTTTCTTAAGTCTGTCTTCATTAAGGTCTGCATCATTAAGATAGGTATATCTTCCCTTTCTCATGGATGTAGCCATCTGCATACATAAAACGAATACTTCTTCTGTAATTCCAAGACGCATTGGATTGATATCAACCTCAAACTTCTTCAGATAGTCAAGCACTTCGTTATATGGTTTACCCAGTACCTTTAATACTGCAACAGTACCAAGCGCTACCTGAATACCATGAAGATTCTTCTTTTCTGAATAGTAGTCAAGTGCATGACTGAAAAGATGTTCAGAACCGCTTACAGGTCGTGATGAACCTGCAAAGTCCATGGCAATACCGGATATTACAAGAGAGTTCACAAGAACCTCAATGAATTCAGGGCAGATTCTGTCATACTGTGTCTTCATAAGACCATCAAGAGATGTTCTTGACATCATATATGCATATCCGTTCATGGTATCCTCACCCTTTGATACAGCATACTGCCAGTCCATAAGAGCCATATAGTTGGAGATGGTATCTCCAATACCCGCCTTTATGAGTTCAACTGGACCTGATGCTACAATATCAAGGTCAACAAGGATCATTGTAGGGGATGCAGCGCCAAGACTCTTTGGCTTGTCATCCTTTCTTTTTAGTACTGCAATCGGGGATGCAATACCATCATTTGCTACTGTTGTTGGTATTGAAAGAAGTGGCTTCTTTGCAATATATGCAGCATATTTTGAAACGTCAAGAACCTTTCCTCCACCAAGGGCTACAAGGCAGTCCACATCTGTTGCAATCATTCTTTCTGCAACATTCATGGCATAGGTAATGGTATTGTAGTCTACAAGCTCTTCTTTAATGATACCTACTTCAGCAATCTGTCTTTTTACAGTATCACCATAGAGTTTGTCTATTACAGGGTCAGATACATAAAGAATCTTTCCTGATATACCATTCTGGATAAGGAAATCCTTGACTCTTTCTATTTCACCTTTTCCGATTCTGAGATTACTCTGTCTCACAAAAATACTCCTTTAGATGTATTCTCTGTATGATTTGTCAGTGTCAATTACACTCATGATATGTTCCTGAGTACCGATTACGAATTCTTTCCAGTTTCCGTATCTTGATTCAAGAATCTTTTCATATTCCTTTGGACATGGAACCTTAAGCATCTCGAAATCAAGATATACCTTTTCATCGAACCATTCCTTTGGATATACATATTTTTCCGCAATACCAAAGTGACCATAGTATCCTGCATCACTTCTTCCTCTGTACTTTGCAGCGAGTCTGTCAAACTTCTTAAGCGGGAAGTTTGGAATATTCAGTGCCTTTACAAAGAATCTCATTACATAGATGAGTGGCTTCATAAGCTCAACCACCTTATGTCTTGAGTAGACTCTGTGGGCATCAAACAGTCTTGCAAAACGGATACTGTTGTACATTTCCTTCTTCAGTACTGCAAGATGATTCTGAAGTTCAGTTTCATCTGATGGAGCTTCATCGATAATGAAAATATCAATAAAGATTCCCTGATTGTACTTGTACTGGCTTTCAACTTCAGGCTTTAGGATTGCTGCCGTATTGCTGTTTCTGAGCTTCGCATAGAAAGTATGTGAACCCTTATCTGTATATTCTGTCTGGAAGAAATATGGTTCAGTAAATGCTTCCTTTGCTACTTTACAAAGCTTTTCAAAGTTGTCTCTTGTGCATACCACATCGATATCGTCATCCCATGGAATGAAACCCTTGTGACGAACTGCGCCAAGTAAAGTTCCGAACATAACAAAATACTCGATGTCGTACTCTTTACATACTTCATCAAGTTTGTTCAAGAGGTCCAGCTGCACTGCCCAGAGACCTTTTATTTCTTCTGATACAGTATAACCGGAACGGACTTCTTCATTAAGAAATCCTTCCGGAAGTGTTATACGTAAATCAGTCATGTTATATAACCTCTCTATTTTTCGTTTATATAATATGCAAGTGCATAGAGGGAGTCTGCTGCGTGAATGTCCTGAATCTTGATATCATCTGGAAGGTCAAGATCCACAGCTGTAAAGTTCCAAATCGCCTTTACACCAGCTTCAACAACAGTTTCTGCAACCACCTGTGCCTTGTATGATGGTACAGCAATAAGAGCAATATCAACAGGATTTTCCTTAACGAAGGAAATGATGGACTTGCATGTCATAACCTGAGCATCCTTGAATTCATCATGTTCTGCACTCTGAATAGTCTGCTTCACGTCAAAAATGCCAACAATCCTGAGGTTAGGCTCGCTGTTGATGATGTAGCTTCCCATAGCCTGCCCCAGACGTCCGAAGCCAACAATGATCTTGTTGTATGATTTGTTGAGTCCAAGGATTCTGTCAATTTCCTCGTAGAGTTTATCTACGGAATATCCATAGCCCTGCTGACCGAAACCACCGAAGTTGTTAAGGTCCTGACGGATCTGAGATGCTGTGTATCCCATAAGATCTGCAAGTTCGCTGCTTGATACCTTTGTTATTCCCTTTTTGATAAGTTCATTCAGACATCTTCTGTACTTAGGAAGTCGTCTTATTACTGCTTTTGATATCTGTCCCTTATACGTTACCATGTTATTTTAAACCTCATACAAATAAACTCCGATGTTACTCGGAGTTTTCTGTTTTATTTTGTCTTTTCTACAAATTCTACTAAATCGTTTACTGTCTGAATTCCTTCAGCAACTTCGTCTGGAATTTCAATTCCGAATTCATCTTCGATTGCCATAATGATTTCTACAGCATCAAGTGAGTCAGCTGATAAATCCTTCATAAGGTTTGTATCCATTGTGATTTCGTCAGCATCTACCTGTAACTGTTCAACGATAATGTCCTTGATTTTTTCAAAAACCATTTTTATATCCTCCGTTTATCTAAACAAAAATATATATCCAAATTGATTTACCTATCTAATTATATCCACTTTTCCTGCTTCTTGCAAGTAAAACTTACATAAGGCTCTCCCAGAGCTCATACTTCATATTGAGCTCGCTCTTGAGATCTTCAAGCTTTGATGAAAGCTCTGAAAGTTTTCCGTAATCAGACATGTTTTCAGGAAGTGACAGTTCAGCTTCAACTTCAGAAATCTTTTCTTCAAGAAGTGCAATCTCCTTTTCAGTATTTTCAATCTGTCTCTTCTTTCTTCTTTCCTCTCTATCCTCTTCCTTTTTCTTCTGTCTTTCTTCGTAGGACTGGGACTTTACATTTGCTGTTTCCTGCTTTTCCTTTACTACTCTTCTTTCATCCTTTTTCTCAAGGTAGTAGTCATAGTTTCCAAGGAATTCAGTAATACCATAGTCATTCAGTTCAAGAATACGGTTTGGAATCTTTTCAAGGAAGTATCTGTCGTGGGATACTATAATTGCAGTTCCAGGGAAATCAAGAAGAGCCTCTTCAAAGATTTCCTTTGATGCAATATCAAGATGGTTTGTAGGTTCGTCAAGGAGCAGTGTGTTTGCACCTGAAAGCATAAGCTTGCATAAGGAAAGTCTTGCCTTTTCTCCACCTGAAAGATCCTTTATCTTAAGGAATACTTCGTCTCCTGTAAAGAGAAATCTTCCGAGAATCTTTCTCATTTCAGTATCCGTATACATTCTGAACTCATCCTTCATTTCTTCAAGAAGAGTATTCTCAGGATTCAATAGAAGCTGACCCTGATCATAGTATCCGAATTCAACATTATGTCCTATTCTGATTCTTCCTGCTGTTACTTCCTCTTCAGAAAGAATCATTTTAAGGAGTGTAGTCTTTCCTATACCGTTTGCTCCAACAATACAAACCTTTTCCCCTCTCTTTATATCCATAGAGACATTTTCAAAAAGTCTCTTTATCTTCTTTTCGTCAGCATCATAGAATTCCTTTTTTAAATCCTTTACAAGAAGTACATCTTCTCCGGACTTGAATTCCTGACTGAAATGGAAGGAGATTTTTCCAAGCTCGTTTTCAGGCTTATCCAGTCTTTCAACCATATCCAGTCTCTTCATTCTTGACTGGGCACGTTTTACGAGATGCTCTGTGTTATGCTCCATCATTACACGGATTATCTCTTCCTGTCTTTTGATTTCCTTCTGCTGATTGTCGTAGGCTTTCTGCTCTACTTCTCTTATCTTTCTTCTCTTTGAAAGATATTCAGTATAGTTTCCTTCGTAGATACGGAGTCTATGTCTTTCAACTTCAAATATACGGTTTACTACTCTGTCAAGGAAATATCTGTCATGGGATACAATCATGATTGTACCCTTGTACTGGGAAAGATATCCTTCAAGCCACTTAAGGGTATCAATATCAAGATGGTTTGTAGGTTCGTCAAGGAGAAGAATATCAGGCTTTTCAAGAAGAAGAGCAGCAAGTGCAAGTCTTGTTCTTTCTCCACCAGAAAGTGTTTCTATCTTCTTGTCATACCATGACGAATCAAATCCCATAGAAAGAAGTACACCTGTCATTTCTGACTGATAGGTATATCCCCCTATTTTTTCATAAAGAAGATGGAGTCTGTCCAGCTCATTTATGTCATCAGCAATGGGATAAAGGTCAATTCTTTTTGTAAGGCGCTCTATCTCCTTTTCAACTCTGTGAATTTCAGTAAAGATTCTGTCTACCGCCTTATATACAGTATCCTCTTTAAAGAAATGGTCACGCTGCTTCAGATATCCCACCTTAAGTGACTGGGAAATAAAGACTTCCCCTGATTCAGCACTCATCTCACCTGTAAGGAGATTGAGAAGTGTAGTCTTTCCCTCTCCGTTACGGCCGATGATTCCAACACGGTCTCCGTCATTCAGATGAAAAGAGATGTTATCAAGGATAACATCTTCACCATAGGCCTTTGTTAAGTTGTTTGCTGATAAAACAATCACTTTCTTCTTTCCTTTTTCATGTCCTGAGTTGTCTTTGTTTCAAGATCAAGTGCATCAGGACCATCTGACATATATTTATAGTATGCGTAGGACGCAATCATGGCACCATTGTCTGTGCAGAGGATATTGGATGGGATAAAGAGTTCAAATCCCATTTCAGATGCAAGACTGCCAAGCATTTCTCTTAATTTCGAGTTTGCAGCAACCCCTCCTGCAAGAACAAGCTTCTTTGCATGTCTCATTTTTACAGCATCTCTTGTCTTGTCACGGAGTACGTCCATTACCGCCTGAGTGAATGATGCAGCAACATCCGCCTTTACAATTTCACGTCCTGCCTGCTTTTCTGTATTTACATAGTTAAGCACCTGTGTCTTTATTCCAGAGAATGAGAAATCAAAGGTACCCTTTTCAAGATATACTCTCTTGAAATTGATTGCATCAGGATTTCCTTCTCTTGCCAGTCTATCCACCTTTGGACCACCTGGATAGCCAAGCGCAAGGACACGTGCAACCTTGTCAAAGGCTTCACCTATTGCATCATCCCTTGTCGTACCTATAATCTCGCAGTCTGTGTAGGATCTGATATCACAGATTTCAGTATGACCTCCTGATGTTACAAGGGCCATGAAAGGTGGTTCGAGTTCCTTGTGTTCAAGATAGTTTGCTGAAATATGTCCCATGATATGGTGCACACCAACAAGAGGAATATCCTTAGAAAATGCTACTGCCTTTGCATGGGCAACTCCCATAAGAAGTGCGCCTTCAAGACCTGGTCCATAGGTTACACCGATCAAATCGATGTCATCCAGTGTTACACCAGCCTTCTTTAATGCCTCATCCATAACCCAGTTGATGTTTTCAAGATGGTTACGGGATGCGATTTCCGGTACTACACCACCGTAGTTAATGAATATATTAATTTGTGATGAAATGACATTGGAGAGTATCTCACGACCATCAGCTACAATTGAGATAGCTGTTTCGTCACATGATGACTCAATACCCATTGTCAGGAATCTGTTATCCTTCATTTAATTTACTGTCTCCTGCAGTTTCCACATAATGATGGCATCTTCTCCATTGTTAAGGTAATAGCCACGTCTTGTTCCTGCTTCTTTGAATCCCAGCTTTCTGTATAGATTCTGTGCTACGATATTTGATTTTCTTACTTCAAGGGTCCAGCGGGTAATTCCCACCTTTTCAGTTATTTCAATCATGGTTTCAAGAATGTCGTAGCCGATTCTGTTCCCACGGTACACAGGGTCAACTGCAATATTCATGACATGACCCTCATCAAATACCTTCCAGAGTCCCATATATCCAACGACCTTTGGAGTTTCAAGCTGAAGCTCTCCTACAATCCATAAGGCGTCTTCATTTCTTAAGATTTCACCTTCTATGGAGTCCCTGCTCCATGGGTCAGAAATCTGCTGTGATGCCCCTGAGCGCTGTGGATGC
>JAKSSM010000005.1 GCA_024403065.1 Clostridia bacterium
CCAATAAGTTCACATGCCTTGTCTGAACCTGATGCGATTACTGGAATACCTGCCTTTAAGCCTGTAGCTATAGCACAGTCTTCAGTAATATATCCCATTACTTCGCAGGATTCAGTAATCTTGTGAAGCTTTTCTTCTGGGATGTCGAAGATAGGACGTGTAAGAGCCTTCTTGTCAGCCCAGTCTCTCTTCTTTACATCAAATGGTACGTGACCTACAATGCACGCACATGCATCTGTCATAACACCAGTAAGCTTGTATGTAAGATATCCTGAAAGGAACATAACCTTGTAGGTTTCATTCCAGATTTCAGGCTGCTTTTCCATAATCCAGTTGCACTGTGATTTCTTATACTGAAGTTCCAGCATATCCTTAAGTCCAAGAACCTTTAAAAGTGGCTTTGTTGCACCTGAGAATACTGGAGAGCCTTCAGCCATTCTTGAGTCAATCCAGATGATTGCCTTTCTTAATGGTTTTCCATCCTTGTCTACGTTTACGAGAGAGTCTCTTATGGATGTGATAGTTACGCCTTCTACTGCTTCAAATGCTGATGGATATTCTTCCTTGAGTGCACGTGCTGCACCTGCGATAGTGTTGAAATAGAAATCAGGATCCTTTTCAGCCCATCCCGGATTTTCTGATTCGTAAGGTACGTCGTATTTAACCTGCTTCTTTCCTACAAGTTCTCCCTTGGAATTGATGAGCACTGCTCTTGCACTCTGAGTTCCGATGTCAAATGAAAGTACAAATCTGTCAGCCATTACACTTCCTCCTTTAAAATGTTGCTAGTTAATATTACATCTGCATTTAAGCCTAAAACGTTCTCTATTACCTTTTCTCCGATTCCGAGACGTTCACTTAATCTAACCTTGTTTATTTCTTCCATTACAGGGAAGATCATTCCCTTTGGAATTTCAGCCGAAACCCTTACAGGTACAACTTCAATATCACTGAATACAGTTCTAACTGTTGAACAGATGGTTCTCATAGGGTTTGTCAGTTCTGTCTTCCCGAATGTTTCACCACGTTTGCATGTGTTTCCTGTAACTGTGATTTCTTCACCATCCTGCTCTACCCTTAAAAGGCATCCGTTAGGGCATACTATACATGTCATTTCCTTAACCATTGATGTCACCCTCCTTCTTTACGATACCAAAGGAAATTACTGAATTTTCAGTAAGTCCTGCGCTGCTTAAATCAAGCACAAGCTTTTCCATTTCAGGTGGTCTTACAACCATATACTTCTTTTCCATAAATGGATTTCCATCTATCTTTATTTCAAGAACCGCATTCTTTACTGTACTGAAGGATCTGAAGTACATCTCCACCTTTGAAAGGTCTGTTGTAAGGTCAATCTCCTGTGGAACTATATAGCCTAGAGTTCTGTCGATTGTAATCTTGGCATATTTTCTTTCCTTCTTTACGTATTCTGCTGCAGCCTTTCCTGCAAGTGCACCATTTTCTGAAACATAGTCTACAAGGTCATTTACATGGAGACAGTTTCCTGCAGCAAAGATTCCTTCTACATCTGTCATGAATGAATTGTCAGTATGTGGACCTTTTGTGAATCTGTCGAGAGTTACTCCCAGATCTTCTGCTATTTCATTCTCCGGAATAAGACCTACTGAAAGGATAAGGGCATCACATGGAATAATTTCTTCAGTGCCAGGAATAATATTCATCTTCTCATCAACCTTTGCAACTTCAACTGCTTCCAGTCTGTCGTGTCCATATACACGCTTAACTGTTGTTGAAAGATGAAGAGGGATATCAAAGTCATTGAGGCACTGTGCAATATTTCTTGAAAGACCTGATGGTTCGCTCTTTATTTCATATACGCCCATTACTTCTGCGCCTTCAAGAGTAAGACGTCTCGCCATGATTAAACCGATATCACCGGAACCCAGGATTACACACTTCTTTGTAACCATGAGTCCATGAAGGTTTACAAGATTCTGTGCCTGACCTGCAGTAAATACTCCTGCCGGTCTTGTACCGTGAATCTTTACCTGCTTTGCAGTACGCTCTCTGCATCCTGTGCATAGAACTATTGTCTTTGTAAAGACTGATGTTACTCCATCGCGGTTTACAAGATGAAGAATGAAACCGTCATCTGTCTTTTCAGTCTTTGTTACAAATGTAAGGAGACTTACATCAATGTCAGTTTCATATACTGCCTTGATATCTCTATATACATATTCAGGGCCCGAAAGTTTTTCACCGAATCTTAAAAGTCCGAATCCATCATGAATGCACTGCTTTAAGATTCCTCCAAGGGATGCTTCACGCTCAATAAGGAGTGTCTTTGCATTAGCCCTGTCTGCTGAAAGTGCAGCTGAAAGACCTGATGGACCTCCACCAATTACTGTTACATCATACTTAAGCATCGATTTCACCTCCCTTAGTCTTTCCAAAGGATATGAAGGCTTCAGTATTTCCCTTGAGTACTTCAGCTTCAGGTATACCCATTGTTTCTGAAATTATCTTAATAACCTGAGGCATGCAGAAGCCACCCTGGCATCTGCCCATTCCTGGACGCACTCTCTTCTTTACACCATCTACAGTTGGAACTGTAAGTGGAGATTTAAGAGCATCTATTATTTCACCCTTACTGATTTCTTCACATCTGCATACGATGATACCGTAGTCAGGATTTTCCTTAATCATTCTGTCACGTTCAGCAAGTGGCATATCCTTAAGACATGGAATTGGCTTTCTTACAGGATTGAAGGAAGTATTTTCTGTTACTTCCATAGTTTCCTTCAGGATATTTACTGTGAGCTCAGCCATATCAATTGCAAAAGCTGGAGCTGCAGTAAGTCCTGGTGACTGGATACCTGCAAGATGAACGATATTCTTTACTGCTCGTCCACGTTCAAGAATGAAATCCTCTTCAAATGTTGGTGCACGTACACCTGTAAAGTATGTGATGATATCACTCTGCTTTATCTTGTCACAGGCCTTTTCCTGCTTGTTGAATACAACATTGATGCTTTCCTGTCTTGTTTCGAAATTTTCCTTTTCATAGGTTTCAACTGCGTCAGGTCCAAGAAGAAGGTTGTCATGGATAGTATGGATGATTCCACCGCCCTTTGTATTCTTTGGAGCATTTGGATCGTGATATTTTACGGATGTTACACCCTTTACATACTTTCCTGTCTTCTTGTCTGTAATGGAGTTTGTACCACGACGTGGATGAATGGAGAAGAATCTGTCCTCTGCCATCTTTGCCACATCTTCAGCAAATACACCTGCAGCATTTATTACAACCTTTGGATAGATATCTCCACGGTTTGTCATTACTTTATTGATAACGCCATCGAATACTTCCATATCCTTTACATAGGTGTTGAGTGAAATCTCTGCACCATTCATAATGGCGTTCTCACCATATGCAATTGTAAGTTCATATGGGGATACTACTCCAACGCTGGAGTTCAGTGTACCGAATTTAAGTCCAGGATTGAGGTTAGGATCAATCTCATAAAGTCTCTTTGCTGAAAGATATTCCATATCCTTTATGCCATGGAAATGCTTTTTAACAAAGCAGAAGAGTTTGATTGCAAGTCTGCTGTCAGAAAGTGTTCCACCATACTGACCAACTCTTTTGAAAGGAATACCAAGCTCACTGCATACCTTGTCGTACATTGCATTTCCCTTAAGAACATATTCATGCTTCAGGTTTCCCTTGGAGAGGTCATATCCGCAGTGAACCTGTCCGTCATTTCGTCCCGAACCATGATATGCAAGGTCTGCTTCCTTATCTACAAGGAGAAGCTTGAGATTCCACTTTGAAAGTTCTCTTAAAACTGTAACGCCTGTGATTCCTCCTCCGATTACAAGTACATCTACCTGCTTGCCATCAAGGGCCTTGTCATTAAGGGATGGAACTCTTGTTTCAGGAATTTCAGCTCCAGTGAATCTGATGTCGTTTACAACATGGGTTTTCGAATATCTTTCTGATGCCATTGTGCATGCTTTTATGACGTCGTCCCAGCTGTCAAGTTCGCCTGTTACATGGATAATGTTGTCTTCAAGACTGGCACTTACCCTTCCGGCAAACTCTTTTTCCAAATTTTCATTGATTTTCTTTAACTGCACTTTATATCTCCGCTAATACTTTATTCAGATCACCAACGATACCATAGTCTGCATAGTCAAATATGAGTGCATCTCTATCGGTATTGATGGCTATAACAGTTTTTACATTTTCAAGTCCCTTAATGAGAGGACCTGATCCACTGACTCCGAAGGTTACACAGATGTCAGCATTAAGTGATTTTCCAGAGATACCTACAAAGCAATCGTAGCTTTCCCATCCGTTCATGGATACAGGTCTTGTGCATCCAACAGATGCTCCATACTTCTTTGCCTTCTCCTTAAGTTTCTCATAGTTTGCTTTGCTTCCGATGCCACGGCCTGCAAGGAATACAATCTTTGCATTTTCAAGACTATGGTCATCAGTTTTCTCTGTAACACTCAGTACATTTCCGTAGTTTACAGAAAGGATTTCCTTTGAAATATGCACATCCCTAAAAATTGCACCTTCAAGCACGTCTTTTGACGCTGTAAGGACTGCACCCTCCTTAAGTTCTACAAGGAGTTCACGGTAACCTGTGTATACTTCACGTCTGAAACTTTTTGAAACAGAATCTGCTCTTGGATAGAACTCCAGATCAAGGAGTGCCGAAAGAACAAGTGCATATCTTTCATCCTCTGGAAGAAATACATTTATATCATCCTTAAGGCTCATTACATCCACATCGGTTCTGTCAGAAACAATTATATGATTAATCATTCTGGTACCTCCTGAGGATATTTACAAGTTCTTCTGCATCTATATGCTTTACTTCCTTTTTCTTTACAGTTTTCTCTTTCAGCTTGTGACTTCTGAGATCAGGAAGAACAAACACAGTATTCTGCTTCATCTTTTCAGCTTCTCTTCTTCTTTTAAGAGATGAGAATCTGAGATACGCATTCTTTGCATCAGATACAACAGCAAGAACCGGTTCTTTTAGTATGTATTCAGATGTTCTACTGTCATCGTCTGACACGATTACTACATCATCATCTACCCTGAACTCAGTTACATCAGGAATCACCTTCATGTTGAGATAGGATGCAAGGTGATATGGAACAGAGCCTGTGTCATTTGGACCAACCATCTCTCCACATACCACCAGGTCGAAATTGCCTTTCTTTATGTATCTGGATAAAACAAGAGCCGTGCTCTTTGAAGAAAAGTCATCCTGTCTTCCTTTAAGCAGGGTGACCTTCGAAAAGCCGGCTGCATATAAATTCTGGGTGAGGACATTATTGCTCTCACCATATGTTACTGCTTCTAAATATGTATCTTTTATACCGTCCTTGATTTTGAGTGCGCTCTCAAGTGCACCTTCACAGAATACTCCAAAGCTTTTTTTGGCATAGGAAAAACTGTAGCGTTTCCAGTCGCTTTGAAGTACTTTGTCATAATCAGGTATAACTTTAAAACATACAATTACTTTCATATCTATTTCTCTACGAGGATTACACCTTTGTTGAGTATTCCGTTAGGGTCCATCATTTCTTTAAGTCTGTACATAAGTTCATAGGATGAACCATGTTCTTCTGGCATCCACTTTGTACGATACTTTCCAGAACCGTGATGATGTGCAATTGAACCACCCTTTTTGAGTGTTTCTTCCATGATGATGGAAATAACCTGCATATAGTCTTCACGTGCCTTTTGGTAGTTGTCTTCCATTACTGCAAACTGGAAGTAGATATTTGTTCCAGTCATGTAGCAGTGGGATGCGTGACCACCGATAAGTGAAATCTTTTCCACTTCGTTGTGAACTCTTTCAATTGTGTTTTCGTAGATGTCTGCAATGTCTGACCATGCTGCTGAAATTTCACATGTGTCTGCAAATACTCCCATGTTGTAGTAGATTGGTTTATCCATATCATTACATACATCGTTTCTTACAGCAAACCACTGCTTTACAGGCTTTGAACCAAGAGGTACAGCCTTGTGCTTTAAGCAGATCTTCTGGATTGCCTTTCCAGTAACCTTGTTGATGTCTGTTGGACCATCACAGATAAAGAGAAGAAGGGATGAATCTCCTGGCACCTTTATGTGCATTACTTCCTTAAGTTCTACAGCGTCATGAAGACGGCAGACTGCAGGCTTGTATCCTTCTCTCATGATTTCCTGAATTACTTCAAGACCCTTTCTTGTATTCTTTACAAGGAAAGCTCCCATCCATCTTCCTTCAGGATTGTATTTGAACATTTTTACTGTTACTTCTGTAACGAAACCAAGTGTGCCTTCTGAACCAATAAAGAGGTGTCTTAAATCTGGTCCGCAGGAACGTCTAGGAACATTTTTGATGCGTACTACTGTACCATCAGCAAGAACCGCTTCAAGACCAACGAGGAGATCTTCAATTCCACCATAGAGTGTGGAGAACTGGCCGATACTTCTTGTTGCTACAAGACCACCCATCTGTGCCATAGGAAGTGACTGAGGGAAATGACCTGTTGTATATCCCTTTTCGTTAAGAGTCTTTTCAAGCTGTTCAAGAGGCATTCCGCATCTCGCTGTAACCTGCATGTTTTCTTCATCAATGCTGATGATTCCAGTCATATTCGAACCATCAAGGATAACACCGCCCTCTACAGGTTCAAGTCCCATAGTAACTGATGAACCACCTGTTCTTGGTACAACATCAATCTTCTTTTCGTTGAGATATCTGAGTACCGCTGATACTTCTTCAGTGCTGTTAACCATGAGGATGCATGAAGCTACAGGTGCCATATTATGGCCTGAATCTCTCTCATATCGTCTAAAACCGATATAGTCCTTTGCCGCATCAAGAATAGCATCTCTGTCAAGAATAATACGTTCTTCAGGAATTATAGCCTTTAATTCTTCAAGTCTTTCCTTTTCCATTTTTATCTCCTTGTAAACGTCATATATACGTTATATCTACTTCAATTTTAACCTATCCCCTGTATCTATATCAACACATATTTGCTATAGAATTGGCATATTACGTTATTCATTTCTTCATTCAGATAAGACTTGGCTTTCTTTTCTATGTCTTCAGGAACACCGAAATATGTTTCAGCAATTCCTCCTGTGATGCAGGCAATTGTATCACTGTCACCACCAATGGAGATGGCATTACGTATTGCATCCTCATAGGATTCAGCTTCCAGAAATGCAACTATTGCCTGTGGCACCGAACCCATACATGTAACGTCAAAGGAGTAGTTCTCCCTTATTTCATCAAGGGTGAAATCGAGGCTGTAGTAGTTTTCCTCAATATATTTCCTTATGTCTTCTTTCTTCTTTCCGATTTTTGCAAGGAACATGGCTGCAGTTACTGCCTCAGCTCCCTTTATTCCTTCTGGATGGTTATGAGTTACTTCAGCTGTAAGTCTTGCAAACTTAAGTGCTTCACTTAAACTGTCACCGGCATAGGCACATCCTGATGCACGCATGGCTGAACCGTTTCCAAGAGAATTGTATGGTTCAGTCGTGTCAGTAAAAAGCCAGTTTCTGAATCTGCTTCCGTAACCTGCTCCAGGATACTTTCTTCCGTGATATTTCATTCTGTCAACAAGTATTCTTTTGAATTCCTCGTCACTCATCTCTGAGTTGTGGAGGAAAAGCGCATCAAAAACTGCTACAGTCATTACTGTATCATCTGTAAATGAGCATTCCTTTGTAAAGAGTCTGAATGTCTTTGTTTTTATGTTGTTGAATTCAAATCTGCTTCCTATGATGTCTCCTGCTATTGCTCCGTACATTGCTGTTCCTCCATTTTATTTAATATTAACAAGATTTCTTTTAAGCACTATTCTGTAGTGCGGATTATCCTTTTCTTCATATACCTTTGAGTGGTGAACTGCATGAAGTCCCTCTTTAAAATACGCAGAAACGAAAAGTTCAAGGTCATCAAGAAGTTCTGTTTCCTTAAGAACTTTCAGGGTATATTTACAGTCGTCAAGCACTGCCATGAAATCTGCATTCCCTTTGTATCCCGCAGAATCAATGAATCTTCTGAAAAGATCATCAGGATCCTTTCCCTGATACTTCCAGGAAGCCATATTGACTCTAACGAAATCCTCTGATATTTCTTCATAGAGCTTAAGATCCTCTTCCTTGGTTTCAGCATATTCCGAGTAGAAATATGTCTTCGCTTTTTCCATATCACTTATGAGATGCTCTATACCAAAGCATCCCTGATAGCACATCTTTACTATGTCCTGAGCAGTCATGCTTCTGTGAAGTGTCAGCTGCTCAACCAAAACTCTGTGCATAATTTTAAAAATACTGCATCTTCTTCTGCAGTATCTCCTTTCTATTTTGCTGTGTACTTCTTGAGTGCCATAACAATAACTGGAATGAGCACAATATGAAGAATGATTCCAGGGATTGCTTTTGTGAATCCACCGGCAATAAATGCTGCCCAGCCAAATGTTCCTTTTCCAAGTCCAGCAAGAACTGTTCTTGCCAGGCCCCATACAACACGTCCACATAACATGGCAACGATGAGTGATACATATACATATGCATTCTTCTTTGGAAGCTTCTTGTAGAGAAGTCCTGAAATGAGACCATATGTGGCAAGTTCAAAACACATTGCAATACCTGTTGGCATGATTGGTGGCATTCCGAAAAGAGCAAACCTTAAAAGTGGAGCAATGAAACCAACAATTGCAGCATATCCTGGTCCTGCAAAGAATCCGCAAAGAAGTACAGGAATATGCATTGGTGACAAAGCACTTCCAATCTGTGGAATCTGTCCTGTTAAGAATGGGAGAACCATACAAAGTGCAAGGAACATTGCAGCTAAAATTAAATTATTGAGTTTTTTCGATGACATCAGTAAAATTCCTTTCTATGACATCATCGTCTTGAACGATTCATGATACCTTCGTGGTACCAAAGTATGGATATAACTAGTAATATTATTAAATGAGTTCCTTCAGGGACTCGATTGCTTCTTTTACCATCTGATTCATGGTGAGATTCTTTACTCCAACAACTCTGTTGTTGCAGTGTGCTACAGGAAGAAGGAGTTTTACAGCCTTGCTCTTTCCTATTGCAAGAGCCATCTTTGGAGTGATTTCTCCAAGAAGAGAGTTGGCTGATACAATGCCGATTGGACCGACAATTACATCTGCATCTTCTGAAAGTACTACTACAGGATTTTCACCTGTTGCTCCATTTGAAGCTCCGCCTTTGAGCATGGCACTTGTTGCAATGCTGTTTGTTCCAACTGCATAGAGATCACAGTCAAGTTTCTCACTAACAATTGCTTCAATTATGAGCTGGCCAAGTCTTCCTCCCTGACCGTCAATTACTACTACTTTCATTTATTTCTCCTTAAGCATAATGTCTTATTATATCACAAATTGCCTTTTCTGTCTATTCAGCGGATTATCGGATGTATATAAGAAGGACTCCAAGAAAGAAACAGGCCTGTGAAATACCATTTACGGTCTGTTCTATCCAGTTGTTCTTTGCATTGGAACTGTCAAGTTTTACTGCAAATATGCTCATAAGAATCATCCCGGAAATACCAAGGATAAAGAATACAAGCTGTGGCATTCCTGTAACTGAAGAAAGAATCATATTGAAAGGTACTTCAGAAATACCTTTAACAAGTCCAACCAGGAATACAAGAAAACCAAGTGGCATGACCATTCTCATCTGGATAAACATCCACCAGATATTTTTCTTTTTTAATGCAACTATGAGCTTCCATACGACTTTGATAAAGCCTGAAACAAAAGTAACTGCAGCACCTGCTGCAGCTGCAGGGCTATGCAATATGAGTCCTGTAACAAAAGCCGTGAGCCCGAAAAATACAACAGGAATCATATCAGTCAGCGCCATGGAGACTGTAAATCCTTCAGGAATAACATCCTTTATCATTTTCTTCTTCATTATTCTACTTCCTTATGAAATTCCTGTCCTTTTCAGGGAGTGAATCCTCCATAATAAATCTTTCTGCCTTCATATGGAGATCATATTTATCTCTTAAAAGGGCAATTGTTTCCATCATAGGTGACTTGTGATGAATATCAATCATCTCCTGATTTTCCCAGGAGTCAATAAGAAGAACTGTCTCAGGGTCATCCATCGGAAAGAAATATTCATATCTTAAATTTCCTTCTTCGCTTCTTATCATTTCAACAGTTCCACTTTCAACCATTTCTTCTGCAAACTTTTTTGCACTTCCGTTTTTTCCTGTATAGTAAAGATTTACTGTAATAGCCATTTTATTCCACCATCCTAGTTACCTGTCAAATTATACCATCAAAAAAGTCTTCAGTAAATAATACGGAATCACGTGTACAGTACATCCATGTTACCCCCAGAATGGTTTTCTGTAATTATTACCTGACTCCTTAAAAACCTGCAGCAGTTGTTTAAAGGAAAAACGAAGACCTGTAGAGGTCTTCGTCGTATAAAAATGAAAAAGGTCATATATAACAATACACTATATGTTTTTTCTGTATCGGATGTCATTAACAGTCTCAATAATACACGGAAGCATCAGATATATGAAATACACTATGTAACCTCCAACTGAAACTGCCGTGATCCTACCGATTATCAGCTGAGGATTATAGAAAATATCAGTCTGTGACAGGAATTTCATGGACATTATGAATGTTATGCAGATAGAGAATAGCAAAATAATGCTTCTGTCACGGTTATCAAATCTGTAGATTGAAAATGCAGTTCTTCCTTTAAGAGAATAACCCCTTGCCTTCATGCTGTGTGATTCTTCTACAATATTTTCAAAGAACCACATAAGTAATATATATACTCTTCTTAATGAATTAGTGAACCTTCTAAATATGTTGCCCTGTCCTTTCCCCTTTCCGATGCACATCTGTGCTTCATTTATCTTTCTTGCATAGTCATTTGCTCTTGGAATCATACGAAGCGCAACAGAAATGAAGAGGGAAAGCTTTGGTGACACTCTTCCGAAAAGATAGGTGACTCTGTCCGATGTAAAGAGTTTAAGTACAAGGGACATAATCATCAGTACCGTTCCTGCTCTCATACCTATACTCAGCCCGTAAAGAACCGATTCCAGAGTAATACTGTTACCTATATAGTTCTGCTTTATAACCGTTACTCCAAAATGCGTATAAAAGGAGTAGTAGGCTGTAAAGAGAAGGATAAGTGGTATAAGGAGAAGGTTAAAAACAAGCTGTTTCTTACCGCACCTTTTTACGGAATATGCAAAAAAGGCAATAAAAGAGAGAGCAATATATACAGGATGGCTGAAGGCGATTGCCATATATACTGCTGATACAAAAAATATGAGGTTTATCACTGGATGATAATTTTCAAATTTCATTTACTGCCCTTGGTTTATTCTGTAGAGTTCTATCAAATCACTTGTCTTTACAGCATCAAAGATGCCCTTCGACATACGGTTTGCTTTTGTTGTATAGAAACTGTTGTTTCTGAAGAATCTGTCCGGAACATTTACAGTTATTACGGATCCATCAAAGAAAAGTCCTGTATAGTCTGCATATTCAGCACAGAATTCCGCATCGTGGGATACAAGTATTACTGTAACACCACGTTTTTTGAGATTTATCATTATCTCAGCAAACTTCTCTTTAAAGAAGTTGTCCATTCCCTTTGTCGGTTCATCAAGAAGAAGGATATCGGGGTCCGTAAGAAGCACCTTGCAGAGCGCAACACGTTCTGTTTCTCCTCCTGAAAGGTCGTATGGATGAGAATCAAAAAGGCTGTCTACTTCACAGAGTTTTGCAAGTTCCATTATCTTTTCCTCTTCACCCTTTTCAACCATTTCCATAAGTTCTTCCTTTACAGTCTTCTTTACAAAAATACTCTTAGGATCCTGTGGAAGCATGGTAATTGTCTTTCCGAGAAGGTCTCTTGATGCCTTCTTTCCTTTCACTCTGATACTACCTCTGTATGGCGAACAGATTCCTGAAATAACCTTGAGAAGTGTGGATTTACCCGTACCATTTCCGCCAAGAAGTGCAAAGATGGAGCCAGATGGTACAAAGAGATTGACATCCTTCAAGATATCATCCCCTTCTTTTCTGTATCTCATCCAGACTTCCTTTACTTCTAAAGCAAGTTCCTTGTCATCAATATCATATATGCTGTCAGGATTAAGGTCCTTTACCCTGATATCCCTTTCATCGAACTCCTTTAAAAGCCAGCTTCTTCCCTCACGTACAGTAAGTGGCGGCATACCGTCACTTTTTACACTGTAGTATACCTTTACAGGAGTAGGCATGGAATGGAAGATCTCGGAATTCTTCTGAAGGAGAACCTTGCCCACATTTTCAGGTTTCTCATCTGCAATAATCTTTCCATCTTCCATTACTATTATCCTGTCGGACATATGTATAACATCTTCCAGCCTATGTTCCGTAATAATAATGGTTGTACCAAGTTCCAGGTTAATCTTCTTTATCGTTGCAAGGAAATCGCTGGCTGCAATAGGGTCAAGCTGCGAAGTTGGTTCATCAAGAATGAGTACTTCAGGCTGCATTGCCATAACTGAAGCAAGATTCAAAAGCTGCTTCTGGCCTCCTGAAAGTTCTGCAACATCCTTATTAAACCAGTTCTGGATACCAAAGAAACTCGCCATTTCAGCAACACGAAGCCTTATAGTATTCTGATCCACTCCAAGGCTCTCAAGTCCAAATGCAAGTTCATGCCATACACGGTCAGTTACTGTCTGACTTTCAGGGTTCTGCATGACATATCCTATTTTCGAACTTTCTTCTCTTAATCCAATGGTACTCAGTTCCTTTCCATTGAAAAGTACAGTTCCTTCCTTTTTCCCTACAGGGGCAAGAACTGTTTTAAGCTGTCGTAATAGTGTAGTTTTTCCAGAACCTGATCTTCCAATCAGAGTGATGAATTCACCACTTTCAACCTTCAGATTTATGTTCTTTATTGTTTTTTCCTCTTTCAGCGGATATGTGAAACTGAGATCTGATATTTCAAATTGTGCCATTTTTCTTGCCTTTTTCATATGCACCTGAAGCTCCGGTAAAAACCGGAGCTCCCTGCGTTTGTCTAGTTGCTATTTATCATCTTTTTTTCTTTTTGCTAGAATGAAGAATATGAGTGCGAGAATGCCTGCACCTGCGCCTCCACCGATCCAGCCCCAAGGCACGCTGTTACCCTTTACTTCTTCAGCTGGAAGGTCACCTGCGTTTGGCTTGTCTGGTTCAATTACTGTAGGTGGGTTTACTGATGGAGTGTCTGGAGTTGTTGGTGTTTCAACAGTTGTACCAGGTTCATCTTCCTTTACCGTAGGAGCAGGAACTGTTCCACCACCTGTTGTATTACCCTGTGCCTTCTTTAAATCAGCAAGTTTCTTTTCAGCTGCTTTGAGCTTGTCAGCATTTGTTACATCTTCCTTAAGTCCATCTGGAAGTGCATCATAGGCTTCTCTCGCAGCTTTAATCTTATCTTCGCTCTTTAATGTTACGTTTCCGATAGCATCAATCTTGTCTTCAACGTTTTCAATCTTGAGCTCATCAAGCATGCTTTCAGCTTCAAGAAGTGTTTCATAGTTGTCTACTCTTTCCTGAATTTCTTCTGGAAGTGAATCATAGGCATCTCTTGCTGCAGCAATCTCATCTTCCTTTTCAAGAGTTACTTCACCGATTTCATCAATAAGATCTTCAACAACTCCTGCTTTTACTTCAAGAAGTGTTTCTTCAGCCTGAAGGAGAGTTTCGTAGTTGGATACTTTTGCCTTGCTTTCATCTGAAAGTGCTTCGTATGCCTTTCTTGCATCTTCTATTGCCTGTTCAGATTCAAGAGTAACTTCTCCTATTTTCTTGATAAGGTTTTCAACGGTAGTTGATTCTGGAACACCAACTGCAAGTACATTACCTGAGTCGTTCTTGTAGTAGAGAGTTCCATCAGTACCACATATGATACTTGTGATACAGTACTGTTCAAATCCCTTTGCGTCATAGAGTTCAATTACTTCTGCACCATCTGCAGTAGTATTGTCCGGTGTAGTCTTAATCATGGAGATTCCACCTGGGTTGGCATTATATGTTGAGTAGAGATAGATATATCCGTCTTCAGCTTCATATGCTGTTGAAAGAAGCATTGAGCACTGTGGATATCCCTTAAGTCCCTTGAAGTATAACATTTCGAGTGTATCAGCATCTGCAACTACGAAGTTACCGGATGAACCTGATGAACTGATACCTGAGCCAGTTGCAAAGTATACCTTTCCCTTGTATACAACTGGAGTTGATGTGGACTGAGCATTGTAGTTTACAAGCTTGAGTCCTGAAAGAATACCATCAGCTGAAACTGATGCTGAACCAAGTCTTCCACCCTTTGTTGTGAAATATACCTTTCCTGATGCTGCATCATATGCCATGGATGATCTCTGGTCTCCAGCACCTGAAAGTGTAAGGCTTGATACGATTTCACCTGTGTACTTGTTGAAGGAGATTACCCTTGAATCGCCTGCAGTTCCTGATGTACCGTCATCAGTACCTACGATTACATAGTCACCAACAACTACAGAACCTGCCCAGTAGAATCCACCTGTTACAGGGTACTTCCATACTGCGCCCTTTGCTTCATCTGTCTTTTCAGGGTCTTCATCAGTTACACTGATACATGCGAAGTTTGCATCCTTTACTTCACTGTTCCACCATCCAGTGTAGATATATCCATCACTGTATGCGATTGGTGAAAGTGACTGTCCACCAAGACTGTCCTTGTAAACCCAAACTGATTCAAGAGTCTTTGCATTGAATGCCTGGATTGTACCACTCTGAAGTGGAACGAAGATCATGCCTTCAGCATAAGTCATTGGTGTATATCCGTAACCTGCTCCAGATGCAAGTGTACCTGTTGCAAGTGTTTCGCCTGTTGCAAGGTCAAGTTTGTAGATTGTCTTGTCAGAAATTACTACCAGGCTGTCATCAACAATAATCTGAATACTTGGAGCTGCTGCCCAGCCTGAACCAAGCTTTGCATTCCAGAGGAGTGTTGTATCTTCCTGTACAACTGGAGTCTTTACATTTGTAATACCCATGTTGTATGCGCTGTTTCTGAAGTTCCACCAGTCAGCGGATGCGGAAGGAAGAACTGTATCAGCCTTTACAAGTTCAACATCGATTGCATTTGCATCAGCTGGAATAATTCCAGTTCCCTGCTTGTATCCGTAAAGAGATACTGTATATGTGTAATCATATGTTGAGAAAAGACCTGAGTATGAACCATCTTCATTTGGTTCTACTTTCTTTCCTGTATTGTCATATACTGCTACAACTGCGTTTTCAGGTACTGCATTAATCTTTACTGCACCTGACTTAACCTTGTTTAATGAAATTTCATAGAGAGACTTTGTGCCATCTGCTGTTGAAACTTCGATATCTACCTTTGAAGTACCATCTAAAACAACTTCCTTTGAAGTGCTTCCGTTATATGTTACTGTGTAATCTGCGCTCTTTGGTGCAGCTTCAAACACTACCTTTTCTGCATCTTCTGATACCGTAAGAGTGTATTCTTTTGTAGCTGCAGCAAATGTCTTGTCGAGGTAAACCTGAGCACCATCTGCTGTTGCTGAGAGTGCAGTAAGTGTAGGAACACAGTTTACACTTATTGTATATGTTACTGGCTTGAGTTCAGTACCAGCTTTTGCTGGTGTGAATGTGAGCTTTATTTCATTCTTTCCAGGTTTCAGGCAGTTTGCAAACACGTTGTTTACGGTAAGTGCAGTTGCTGTACTCTTTGTGAGTTCTTTGCTCTCCGATGCAGCATTGCCCCAGACTGCTTTTACCTGCATATTTGCTTCTGGAAGAGTATACCAGAATCTTAACTGTGTATTTGTATCAAGGAGTATGTCCCCAAGATCATATGTAAGAGTCTTCTTATCGAATACTGCAACACCTGATGTGTTTTCTCCAGCAAGAATTGCATTGGAAAGATTTGATGTTGATGTTGATGTTCTAACGATAAGAGTATTTGCACCTGACTTGTCTTCTTTAATATTAAGCTTTACCCAAGGTGAAATTACTGTTGTATAGCCATCTTCAGCACCTACTGCTGAAAGAATGTATGAACCTGCATTCTCAAGACTGAATGTTACATTTCCCTCTTCATCGGATACCGCATCATCAATAATTGTGAATTCACCTGTTTCCTGATCAGCAAGTACAAGCTGAACATCTGAAAGAGGTCCCATCATGTCCATATCAAGAAGGTCCTCTTCTTTATATGAACCAAACATGAATACATAACCGTTAACGTTTACAGTGATGTCAGAACCTTCAGTTCCAGTTATTTCTGTAACCTTCTTTCCATCCTGTTCAAGCCATGTGTAGTAATCCATATAGTAATCGTCAACATAGTAGAAGAATTCTACCATGTCACCGTCAACTACTGCTGCCTGATTAAGTGAATATCCTGTATATCCGTATGAACCATATTCACTTGTTGGGTCATATGGGAATCCTCCATTGATGGCAAATCCCATATTGTATGCCATATCAGCAAATGCTGTTGATACATATCCTGCATCGGATACGTCAAGGAACATTTCAGCTGTTTCAGCTGTAAATTCATCTTCAAAGAAATATTCATGAAGTTTAACAAGTACATCGAGTGCTGAAACGCCTTCCACAGTATCTTTATAGCCATACTTTTCAGCAAGATTGCCTTGAACGCTCATTTCTGTTGGAACGAGCATATATACATTACTGTTCTGAAGGGACACTTTAAGATTTACTGTTTCAACAGGTTCCTCTTCACATGAAACAGTAAAAGTATATACTTCACCTGGTTCATCTGAAGCATTCATTGTAGGCCATGAAGGGTTACCGCATTCTACTGTAATTACATCTCCATTTTTTACAGCAATTGCATCTCTTCTTCCGTAGTAGTTTCCGTCAAGTGAAGTCTTTACAAGGAAGTTCTTGTTTGTTGCTGTTGGAGTAACTTTTACAGAGTCTGTTCCTGCTGGAACAGTGAGTGTATATTTGTGCTCATCACTTGAGAATTCCTTATCAAGTGTACCTGCACTGAACTTTACATCCTTTAATGTCTTGATGTTGTTGTTCCATGAACCGCCAAGGTCTTCGCCATAGTCACATGTGTACATAAGTGCAATAACTGAACCTGGTGCAAGGTATTCATCTCCACCTTCTTTGGATGGATCGAATACAAATGCGTCAGCTCCATAGTTGGTGAACCAGTCATCGATTGTAATCATCCAACCTGACATGAATCCACCATCAAATGCAGAAAGACCACCTATTTCTTCTATGTAGTTGTTTTCTGCACCTGTCTGCGAAATATCATTTGCTTCCAGCGCCTTAACGATCGCATCCATGGCACTTTCACCTGCTGAAATCGTTACTGAAGTATCAAGAAGCTTTCCTGACCATGCAGCATCGCTTTCAGTGTATGTGTTGTTCACTACTGTTACATATACTGTTGCAGTTGAACCTGCAAATGTAACATCAGGAACAAGAGTGAATACCATAAGAACAATCATCAATACTGATAACAGTTTTTTCATTGTTTTCATAGTTTTTCTCCTACCTTTCGTAAAATGTTGTTATGTTAATATGTTTTAGACTGAATTAATATACGCTTCCACCGACATCCGCACCAAGGCCGTTACATGTGTAGCACCATACAATGGTATCACCGTCTTTAAGCCTGTACGCTGAACATCCATAGTTAGGGAACCATCCGTTTACCTTGTACATCCATCCTGATTCGTTTCCACAGTCAAATTCGTAAAGATGATTTATTCCCTCAATGTAGTAGCTCTCATACAGTGCAGTATATGAATATTCAAGCTGTATGCCATAGGCGTCACAGACTCTTTTCAAAACTTCAAATACTGTTTCGTTTTCCAGAAATTCCACCCTTGTGGTTGAAAGTATCGTTCCACTGTCTGGAACGAATACTTCCTTACCTGTTTCAAGGTTGTCCATATTGTTCAGAATAGTGTCGCATCGGATTTCTATTGTGCAATATGTCGGCTCTTTTTCTGGTATTTTGTCATTATTACCTGTAGCATTGCTGCTTCCAGTATTACCAGGGTTGCTCGCATGTCCCCCAGTATTGACTGTCTCATTTTTCAGCTGTTCAGCTTTTGCACGTTCAATTTCTTCCTGACGTGCCTTTTCCATCTCTGAAATATCCTCGTTGGAGAAGAACAGGCTGGTGTCTTCGTTTACTCTTCTGATATTGGAAAGAGCAAAATCATTAAGGCTTATAAGCTCAATATTTCCCTTGCTCTTTTCATTCTGAAGAAGAAGCATACATGTGCCCTCTTCAATGGTTTCACTTTCCCCTCCATATGTGATCACATGGTTTCCAAGGAGTGAATATGCAGTAGAAGAACCTTTCTGGGCACTGAGGAGTATTACACCATCATCCATATGTATAATGCTGTCTGAAAGAGAAATATTGTCAATCAGATATGCTTCAGCCCATATGAATGCTTCTCCCTGCAGTAATTCAAGAGATAGTTTTCCATCACTGATATCAGTAATTTTTATGATGCTGTTATCAGATACTGTAATCTCAGCATCTTCACTTCCAAGTCTGACAGAGGCCCCATTTGTTACTGTTATGATATCCCCCATATTAAGAAGATCTGATGGCTTCAATGTATACGCAACATCATTTCTTTCAACGTAGCATATACCTTTTAGTGAAAGAATATCAGTATGCTCCTGATTCTTGCTGAACCATCCCTTTATGTTTCCAACTGCCATAACTCCACAGAATATTACGAAGAGAATCAGCAGTATCATTATTAAGTTGAACAGTTTCTTTTTCTTTTTTGTTTCCATAAATTTTTCAAAAAAAATAACGAAGACTGGGGTCTTCGTATACATCAAAAAGGTAAGGCCGCGAGGCAGCAGGTACCAAACTGCCACCTCGCACAAATGAAAAGTCATATAACTAAAATGCACCCGAAAGAATTCGGGTGCAATTATCTACATAACAAAAAATAAGATATATACAGTCACACCTCAGAAGACTATTATTAAGCTTTGTGACAGGTCTCCCGACTTAATCTTTATAGCCTACTTGGAAGTCTTCCCGAATTTCTTCAGTGACATATATCCTTTCGTTGATATCACGGTTGCTGAGACACAGTGCTGGATTCACACCAGCTTCCGAGTTATTGTCTAAGCTTCATATATTAAGTTACAAGTATATTGTAATACTGCGATTGTATTAGTGTCAATACAATCTAATACAATATTTTTTCTATCTCCCAAAGGTCTGATATCTCATACTTTGGTTCTATTCCAGTACTGTTTTCCTTATGTTCAGGATTGTACCATACTGTATCAATATCATAATTGAGTCCACCCCTGATATCGCCAGTAAGAGAGTCCCCGATTATAATCGTATCTTTTCTGTCCTTTATTCCAGCATCCCTGAATACTGCATCAAAGAATCCTGTATTTGGTTTTTCAATTCCTATATCTTCAGAAATGAAAATGTAGTCAAAAAGCTTGTCCAGACCTGAATTTCCCAGTTTCTTCTTCTGAGCTTCCTTTGTGCCGTTTGTTACCGCACAGATTGTGCAGTCCTTTTTAAGTTTATTCAGAAGTTCAAAAGCATTGTCATGAAATACAATGGTGTCCCCTAAAGCAAGCTGATATATGTCATTGAATGCAGGCGCAATGCTCACGTCAATTCCTTCACTTCTGAAGAATTCAGTGAAACGTCCCACAAGAATCTCAGCCTTTGTCATTTCATTTCTTTCAAGGTATTCCCAGTACTTCCAGTTTATTTTTGAATATCTTTCAATCTGTTCGTCACTGATTTCACCAAGACCGAATTCTCTGAAGATTTTCTTTAAGGCTCCACGTTCAGCAGCCTTGAAATCAAGCACTGTTCCATCTATATCAAAAAGAAGATGTGTATATTTCATGTTTTTCTCCTATTTTTCTAAAGAACCGAAAGCTGTTTCAGGATCTGCATCAGCCTCTTTTACTTCACATGCACATCCGCCTTCTTCTACATATACGCAGGCATATATCGGTTCTTCATTTCTGTATTTTTCAATATTCTCTGAAAGTTTCTTAAGCATCTTCTCTTTATCTTCAGGAATATTTCCACGGGTTCTTACTTCAATGAAGTCCTGGAATCCGTCATATTTTGTTTCAGTTTCAAGCAGCTCTATCAGGCGGTATTCTTCTTCCATTGCTTCCTGTGCTGATGCAGGAAAGTATCTTCCATGAAGCACATCCTGCCAGAGAGGTGATCTTGTCTGAGTAAACATGGAAAAGTTTGTAACGCTTACAGGCTTTGTCTCATTAAGAAGGGCAGCTGTTGCTTCTGCATTTTCTATTCCTCGTCCTCTACCTGCAATACCAGTCATGATATGTGCTCCATAGTTTATTCCAGCTTTATGAAGTCTTTCGATGGCTTTTCTTGCACGGGTTGTATCATTACACTTGTTCATGAAGGAAAGTACATCGTCAAGTCCTGATTCAATGCCGATATACAGAGTATTAACTCCTGCTTCCCTGAGTTTAAGGAGTTCCTCGTCGGTTACCTTTTCTACACTTTCAACTGTAGCATCCATATTGATTTCACTGCATTCAGGGAAATACCTGTGAATGAGGTCGATAATCATCATAAGGTAGTCATAGCCAAGATAGAAGGCATTGCCATCGCCTAAGAATATTCTCTTTAACGATCCCTTTCCGTCTTTTACTCTTTTAAGCTCCGCTTCAACTTCTGCAACAGGAATTGTTCTTAATTTGAGATGCTTGAAAAGCATACAGAGTCTGCACGCGTTATATGAACATCCAACCATAACAGGGAGCATAAATGATGCTCTTTCCATTGGTGTTCTGCATATTCTTCCTTCGTAGTTCATATTTTACCTCCTATGTGGTATACATCTATTCTATCACTTTAAGCAGTCCAGGACAATGAAAAACCGTCCGCATTACGGACGGTTTTCCTGATTATTTGTCGTCACCGAATTTGTGTTTATATGTAAAGTATTCTGCTGGAAGTACAGTCAGTGCTGCAACTGCAGTTAAGACACCTTCCAGTGCACATCCACCAAAGATGTTGCAGATTATGAGTACCAGAGCAAGTCCAAGTATGCCCATAATTCTGTTTCTCTTTGAAGTCTTCTTTCTGTCCTTCTTTTCATCTTCACTTTCATACTTCTTTTTCTTTGATGTGAAGAAAAGTGCAATGAGTGAAATGATATTTGAACCAAGGATGATCCAGTGCCAGAAGCAGCTTCCTTTAAACAGCTTCATAAGGTATCCGAATACATATGGAACTGTCTTCTTAAGTACTGTATATGTTCCCTTTCTTACAGTAACCTCATAGTTTGGATTATCTCTGAATGAAAGAAGAATGTCATATTCTCCAGCTTCACTTTCCTCTGTAACATCACATGTAAGCTTAACTTCTCCAAGATCTAAAGGATTATGGAGTTTTCCACTTACCTTGTATGTGAGTTCTTCTGGAGTTTTGCCCTTGTACATTACATTGTCATTTGCTGTAAGAGTAATCTTCTCCTTCAGAATTTCAAAGGTTCTTTCAGCTGAGGATGCTTCATAGTTTATATCGTCAGCACATGAAACTGTAACCTTGTATGTACCTGCTTCTGTTGGCTTTTCAGCTGAAGCATATTCTGTGCCACCTGCAGTAGTTCCCTCATACATGATTCTTACAACACCAGTTGAAAGAGTTCTGTATGTAAGATCCTTTACAGGAGTTCCATCGTAAGTCTTGCTCTGATCACATAAGTCGGTTACTGCACCTTTAGCCTTTACAGCATTAAGTGTGAATGCTGTAGGAAGAGGGCCGTTCATGTCCCCAGATTCCACGTATGTTTCACCTAAAGGATTGTATCTTACTTCAAGTGAGTAGCTTCCCTTCTTCTTTGTTTCAAGATATTTAGGAAGAAGAACTATGCCATAGTCATTTGTTCTGTAGTCGACGCCCTTTTCAAGTTCACCCTTTTCGTCACTTACTGAAAGAACAGTATTGCCGTTCAGTCTGATTTCTACAGCGCATGTCTTTCCTGATGTTCTTTCATAGGTTACTGTTTCAGTCATCTTTTCTGAATCAAGGAATACAACAAGATTGTCTGTTGAAACTTCACATGTGTTTCCTGCCTTGTCAGTAACAAGGAGGTAGACTTTACCCTTGTAGCTTCCGTTAAGTGTGAAGCTTTCACCTTCTGTGTATTCTGTATCTTCAGTTCTGAACATTACACTTGCTACACCACTGCTTGTTACAGTCTTATCTACAGGCTGAGATAAACTGAACATCATGAATGGTCTTATTACATTCTCATTCAGTCTGTCATCATTTGCAGTGAAGCTTACAACAACAGAATTCTTGTAGAACAGACTGTATGATGTATCCTCTGACATACTGCTGAATGAGTCCCCGAGAACTGTGATTATTCCAACAGGTGCAGTCTTATCGATTGCAACATCTGTCACTGTTTCAGTTCCTGAGTTGTCATTCTTTACTCTTTCTGCTTCAGTCTTAAGATCTGTAACTGCGCCTGTTGCAGTTTCTTTTAAGTGATACTGTAATGAAGTGTAGCCTTCTTTAGTGATTTCAAGTCTATCCTTGTACTCTCCATCTCTTTCATCTGAAATGAGGAATCCCTCAGGTGCAACTACATATACATTACTGTTGTACCAGTCATAGGATGAAAGCTTTCCGTTTCCTTCCGGAATGAGAGTTGCAACTCTGTCAGTTGAAAGATATGTAATCTTCCAGTTCTTTTCAATTCCAGTAGCACCCTTTGCTTCATCGATTGTGTAATTGCTGTTTCCGATACCTGTAACTGTTGCAGTGTAATATCCGATTTCAGTTGCATGATTTACATTGTCACTTCCGTTATCAGCATATGTGATTTCAAATGAATCATCACTGTCACCAGTCTGGATATTTCCAACAGTTGCAGTAATCTTCTGTTCTTCACCTGTGTAGAAGAGTTCATCTTCACTCCAGAGAAGTTCAACAGGTCTTGGTGTAACTTCAAGACTGCCCTTTACACATTCAGCAAATGTGTAGTTCTTTGTAGCATCAGTTTCACCACGCATTATCTTAAAGGATGTAACGATGTTATCCTTTGTTTCTGCATCAGTTACACTTCCTTCTACAACGGCAGTAACTCTGTCTGTATTTCTTACTACTCCATCTGTATATGTGAAGTCACTGTTTTCAAGTGGTGTTCCGTCATATACCTTTCTGTCACTTGCTGCAGTGATAGTGATAGGAGTAAGCACCTTCTTAATTTCAAGAATACCCTTTACCGGTTCCTCGAACTGATAGTTATCGGTTACATCATCTGTTCCTCTTAAGACTCTGTATGATGTTACTTCATTCCATACTGTTCCAAGGTCAGTAACTGATCCTTCTACAGTTACTTCAAGAGTATCACCTGGAAGGATGATACCTTCTGTATATTCGAATTCAGAGTTTTGAAGTGGTGTTCCATCATATACCTTTTCATCACTTGCTGCAGTAATTGTAATCTTTGAACCAACCTTCTTTATTTCAAGAATTCCACTTACCGGGTCAGCAAATGTGTAGCATGATGTTACATCCCTTTCACCACGCATTACCTTTATGGACTTTACAACATTTTCTGCAGTTCCAACGTCTGTAATAGTGCCTTCAACTACAGCTGTAAGTGTATCACCATCTCTTAAGATTCCAGCAGTGAAACTGAATCCAGAATCAGTAAGTGGTGTTCCATCATATATCTTGTCTCTGCTGTTTGCAGTTACAGTAATTGGATCAGGTACAACCTGGATTTCAAGTGTACCCTTTACGGAGTCACCAAATGTGTAGTTTTCTGTTACATCCTTTTCTCCACGAAGTACTCTGAATGACTTTACAGTGTTGTCTTCAGTTCCAGGGAATGTGATTGTACCTTCTACTACGGCAGTAAGTGTATCTGTTTCAGCAATTACATTTTCTGTATATGTGAATCCGCTGTTATATAACGGAGTTCCATCATATACCTTCTTGTCACTTGCTGCAGTGATGATTACAGGAGTAGTTACCTTCTTTACTTCAAGAATACCTTCTTCTGAGTCACCAAATGTATAACATGATGTAACATCAGCATCCCCATTCATTACTCTATATGATTCAACCACATTCTTTTCTTTTCCTGGGTCAAGAACTGAACCCTTTACTACTGCAGTGAGTGTATCAGTATCCTTAAGGATTCCCTCTGTATATGTGAATCCCGGGTTTTCAAGAGCTGTACCATCATAGGTCTTTTCATCACTTGCTGCAGTAACTGTGACTGGATCTGGAATAACCTTTACAGTAAGAGTACCCGTTACAGTACTGATGCTATAGTTATCTTTCTTGGTATTATCCTTAAGCTTATATGTAAATGTATTATCTGATGTACCATTTACAAACTGTTTACCTATTACAGTGAAGTCAGCACCTTCATTTCCAATGAATCCGTCACCCTTTACTTCCACATTATGGTCATAAAGGACATAACCACTGTAGAATTCACTTCTTGTTGGAGACTCAAGGATTACATCACGCTTAAGGATACTGAGTGTTCCAAGTGTGCTATAAACTGTGTAGTTGTCACTTAAGATGTCCTCTGTTCCATCATCATGAGTGATTGAAAGAGTATATGTATTATCTGTCTTACCGTAGTCAGTAATACTTCCAGTATTTGTAAAGTGCACTACATCTCTTGAAGGAACGTTAAGGATTGTCTTACCTGATTCAGTAAGTGCCTCTCCGTTATACTTTCTTTCTGCACCTTCTGTTTCTACACTGATTGTTCTCTTGCTGATCTTAACATCAGTCTTAAGAGTCATGTATGTAACGCCATTCTTTACTGCGTTACCATAGTAGATACCACTTTCATTTACAAATGTTAACTGAAGTGTCTTTCCAGTGAAGTCGAGTAATTCTCCATCCTTGTACCATACGTAGCTTGAGTCTTCCATATCAATTGTAAGGTCTACTTCTTCACCATCGTATGTCTTCTCAACAGGCATTACATCTGTAGGACATGGAAGAACCACATATTCGAATTCTGCAGTTTCACCTGCATTTACGTTATTCTTATCCTGGTCATTTCCTGGTACTGCAGTGATATATACTCTGTATACGCCAGCTTCAGTTAAGCAGTCTTCAATTGAAAGACCTGATTCGTTTAATAGAACATTCTTTTCTTCCTTTACAGTTTCAAACTGAGAACCATTGCTGCTGAACCTGACAGTAATATCGTAGAGTGCAACAGCAGATGACATGCCGTTTTCACTTCTGTTTTCATAAATTGTATCTACAGCATCCCATCTTAAGACACCATATGTGCTGTCTTCACTGTCATTTGTTTCAAGAACAGCATTTTCTGTCTTTCCGAAAGTATTCTTTGAAATTTCAAAACCATATGGCGCAGCCAGTGTCTGGTTATAGTTTGCCTGTTCTGGAATGAGAGCAACAACATAGTATTTTCCTGCATCTGTTGGGATATCCTTTGACCAGCCTTGTGGAGCACTGTCTACAGTCCATACTCCGCTTACATCGGAAGATTTGCTGTAGAAGTATCTTATCTGATCCTTTGTTTTTATAAGTTCCTCTGGAAGGTCTGTCGTGTCAGGTACACCTCTTTCTACTCCATACATCCAGTCAGAGATTGTTACCTTAGGAACGAAATCTGCCTTTGTTACTGAAACAGTAAATCTGCCCTTTTCATTTCCTAAGACTTTGTTTGTAACATAAGCACTGGATACTTCGCCATTGTCTTTTCTTACTGCAGTTACAGTACATGTTACAAAGTATGTACCGAATCCCTTGCCTAATGGGAATGTAAGGAGGGATGAATCAGTCGTATCATCAGAACTAATTACATCTCCGCTTCCAGCTGAACCCTGCTTCTTGATATTCCATACATATGTGTACTCATATCCTGAAGTATCTACTGTATCGTTCTCTTTTACATCGGTATTGATTCTTAAAACTGGTGATACGGTATAGTTATATACCATAGTGTCTAAAAGTCCTTCAGTTTCACCTACACGCTTTTCAATACTTAATACTGCATCAAGGTCAGCCTTAACAGTTTGAAGTTTTACCTTAAGAGCTGCAGTAAGATTATCCGAATCCTCTTCTTCAGTTTCTCCTCTTGCGACATCGAAAGTACCATCGCATTCATATGAAGTTTCATCTCTTCTGAAACTTCCTGTGAAAGCAATGTTTTCAAGTGAATCGCCGATATTTCCTGCACATACAACACTCTTTACAGTGTAACCTGTTGCAGTTAAACCTGTATTTACAATGCTGAATGGAATATCCTTTTCACCTTCAATTGCGAGATAGCTTTCATCACCTGAGATCTTGAGAGTATATGCCGATCCGTTTGAAAGTGCCTTTGCAGTAGCTGAATCAGTATCATCATACATGAGTGATACTTCAATCACTCTTAACAGTTCGCTTATACCTTCCTCACTGTCTCCAACGTTCCACTTTCCTTCGTTGTTTACTTCGGATGCGATCGCCTTTACAGAAACAGCATATGCACCCTTACCGCTATCCTTGAGATATGCTGAAAGGTCATACTCCGTTTCAGGTGTTACACTGTTGAAGCTTTCTGGAAGTTCAACAGTGATATACTTACCGTCTTCTCCCTTCTTCAGAAGTGACATTTCGTATCTTTCAACTGTTACGTCACCTACACCTGATACTCCGGTAAATGATGTAAAGCCAGGTGTTTCCTTCCATACAGGGGAAGGTGAAGAGAGTCTTGTCTCAACAACGTTTATTGTTGTTGATTCATATGTGATGAAATAGTTTCCATTGTTTCCTGACTTGAATCCTGTAGGAGTTACAATGTACATTTCACCCTTTTCTGTATAGTTTGATTCTGTGTCCACATACTGTGATACCCAGATTTCTCCTGTTTCCTTTTCTACAATCTTTGCAGTAGCTGTTCCAACAGGTTTTTCAGTAATCTTTTCAAGAACAGATACATCTTCTCCCTCTGCAAAGGAATCATATGTATTGCTGAACTCAGGAACAGCACTTCCGTAGATTGTATTTTCAGGTGATACTGCAGTAATCTTAAGTGGTCTTCTTGTAATCTTTGAGTCCGCAGTCTTCCGAAGGTGTTCCTGAACAAGTGTATATCTCATTCCAAGATATTCATTAAGTGAGAATACAAGATTTACTTTTCTGTCTCCCACATTTCTGTCTTCAAATACAGTTCCGTTTTCTGAAAGGTCAAATACGAAACCTGTGCTTCCATTATCCTTAAGATACTGAAGGTCAACGGAAAGAACCTTGTCCCCAGTTCCAAGATAGCTTAAGTCGAAATCATCAGAATCAAATCCTTCACCGTTTCCAGTAAGAACTGTATCGTTTCCGCCAAGACGGATATTTCTTTCTGGAACGAGAACTGTTCCATCGTATACCTTTTCAAGGATCTGAACGAAATCAGAGATATCTATAAGGCGTCTGTTTACTACTGCTGTAGTATCAGCAACCCCTTTATATCTGTAGTTACCCTTTATGCTGTTAAGAGTATCAGTTACTGGCATTACTGCATAGTTTCCTGCAATTGTAGGGAAGATTGATGAAGCAGATGTAAATGTCATCTTTACTCCATCTACTGTGATATAGTATGAAACCATATCGTCTGTAAGAGATAAAGTCTCTTCATTATCTTCAGGATAGCAGAATCCGGTATATTCAGGCTTGAACCAGTAGCCCATAAGGTCTTCACCATAGCTCATGCTGAAGTGTCCCTCACTGTCGAGCACTGGTGCCTTTCCCTCTTCAGTATTAGGCTTTGTTCCTACAGTTACTTCCTTTGGAGTAATCCTGAGAAGTCCAGTATCAGCCTTATCAAGTCTGTAGTTTGCTGTCTTCCAGACTGATGCTTCAGCTGAAACTGCATATCCTGAAACTGTTTCTCCGTCATAGACTACATTTCGTGATTCAGGATCAGTTTCGTCATATGCTGTTACATATGTAAATGAAACTGCATCGTCAATCTTTTCACCTGATACAAGGTCTTTTGCAGTTACACTGAATGACATGTCACTTAATGAAGTTCCCTATTCATATGAGCTGTCATTTACCTTTACTGTTACTCCCTTTGGAGTAATCTCTGCAGGAATATCAAATGATTTATTATTCAGGATATAGTTTGGATTATCCACTTCAAGAGAAGTGATTGTAATCTTTTCTGCACCAGGGAATAAATCACTCTTTACGTTTCTGTTATCAAATGTTCCGTTGAATGTATTCTTAAGTGAAACAGTGTCACCTTCCATTACACCACTGAATGTGAAATAGTCAGACTGACTGTTACCTATCACAGCAAGAACAGATGCAGGAACATCAGTATTTCCGTCATATACCTTTGAAAGTTCCTTTCCTTCTGGAATGGTTGAAGGAAC
>JAKSSM010000050.1 GCA_024403065.1 Clostridia bacterium
TGATTCAACCTTTTTTAATTCTTCAGAAGTCATTGCCTGGAAATGTGAGAAGTCAAATCTTAATACATTTCCCTTAACCATAGAACCAGCCTGTTCAACATGTGTACCAAGTACTTCTCTTAAAGCCTTCTGTAAAAGATGTGTAGCTGTGTGGTTACGTCTTGTAGCATTACGCTTCTGTACATTTACAATTGAGAATACACTGTCTCCTACAGCAACATCTGACTTAAGTTCAATTGTATGATAGAAATATCCATCCTTCTTTGAAACCTTTGTAACATTACCAAGTAAAGCATTGGAGTTAGTTAACATAATACCATTGTCGTCAACCTGTCCGCCACTTTCAGCATAGAAAGGTGTAATGTCGAGAATAAGCTGAACTTTTTCACCTTCAGAAGCTGTTTCACAAAGTCCGTCTCCGTTAACGATTGCAAGAACAGTACCATCTGCTTTAAGCTTTTCATATCCAACGAATTCAGTCTGGGATACAGTAAGTTCATACTTCTTTTCTTCCCATCCTTCATCGCCAGTTGCCTTTCTGTTACGTCTTGCAAGTTCTTTCTGTTCCTTCATGTTAGTCTTGAAACCTTCATGGTCAACAGTATATCCCTTTGCTTCAAGAATTTCTTCAGTAAGTTCAATTGGGAATCCGTAAGTATCATAAAGTTTGAATGCCTTATCGCCAGAAAGAACTGTCTTCTTTTCTGCAACAAGTTCTTCAATATATGCATTAATGATTTCTTCACCCTTGTCAATTGTCTGAGCGAAGTTATCTTCTTCAACCTGAATAATCTTCTGGATATAATCCTTCTTTTCAACAAGCTCTGGATAAGCTTCACCTGAAACTTCAATTACTCTGTTTGAAAGTTCAACAAGGAATGATCCCTTGATACCAAGAATCTTTCCGTGGCGGGCAGCACGTCTTAAAAGTCTTCTTAAAACGTATCCTCTTCCTTCGTTTGATGGCATAATTCCATCTGCAATCATGAATGTCATTGCTCTTAAGTGGTCAGTAATGATTCTGATGGAAACATCTGTTGCAGCCTTTCCGTCTTCATACTTGACACCGGACTTTTCAACAACACCATTTAAGATGTACTTGATTGTATCTACATCGAAAATAGAGTCTGTACCCTGCATAACACAAGCCATTCTTTCAAGACCCATACCTGTATCGATATTAGGATGAGGAAGATCAGAATAGGAACCATCTTCTTCTCTTGAGAACTGTGTGAATACGTGGTTCCAGATTTCGATGAATCTGTCACAGTCACAGCCAGGTCTGCAGTCAGGCTTTCCACAACCGAATTCTTCGCCTCTGTCATAGAAGATTTCTGAGTCTGGGCCACAAGGACCAAGACCGATTTCCCAGAAGTTGTCTTCTTTTCCAAGTCTTACAATATGTTCTTCAGGCATTCCAAGGCTCTTCCAGATTTCAATTGCCTGTTCGTCATCAAGATAAACAGTTGCCCAGAGTCTGTCCATTGGGAACTTTAATACCTGAGTAAGGAATTCAACACCCCATGTAAGTGATTCTTTCTTGAAGTAATCTCCGAATGAGAAATTACCAAGCATTTCAAAGAATGTACCATGTCTTGCTGTGTGACCTACGTTATCGATATCACCAGTTCTGATACACTTCTGACATGTTGTCATTCTCTTCTTTGGTGGTGTTTCTGTTCCTGCGAAATATGGCTTTAAAGGTGCCATACCTGAATTGATGATGAGAATTGACTTATCGTTCTTTGGAATAAGGCTGGCAGATTTGCCTAAATAGTGTCCCTTTGATTCAAAGAATTCCAAGAAGTTTTTTCTTATTTCGTTTAAGCCCATGCTTTCCATATATTTGAAACCTCCATTAATTATCTACTGGAAAAAGATAAGATATACTGAAAAGATAAGTTCCAGTACTCCAATCGCATAAAGGGATGTAACAAGAATTCTGTTATGTTTAGGATTCTTGAACTTAGTTGCAAGATTAGGATCCTTGTATGTAAGAAGAATCATTACAATACCTGTAAGTGGCATATAGATCTTATGTGCATAATCAAGTCTTCCATCAATCTTTAGCATTACAAGAATAATAATAGCAAGAAGAAGAACATAAGAAATCAGCTGCTTTATCATAAGGAATCTGCTTGTCTTTTTTGCATTTGCAGACTGCTGTTTTTCTGATTCCTTCTGAGTCTTTATGTCTTTGTATGATGTATAGGTTTTCTTTTTCTTTTTATTACTCATATTATCTAACCTCGAATAATAAATTTTACTATAAAATGCAATATAAATCAATGTATAACTGCAGTTAAATAGCAATAAAAGACCGGTATTTTATACCGGCCAGAATGTAATATTTACTTTATATAACCACCACCGACAACAAGGTCATTATCATAGAAAACGATAGACTGTCCAGGAGTAACTGCACGCTGCGGTTCATCAAATTCAGCATAAATTTCATTACCTTCAATATGAAGTCTGCACATGGCAGGTTTAGCTGTATATCTTACTTTGGCTTCAAGCATTTTTCCTTCATAGGACTGCATATCATCATTGATAAAGAAATTGTCAATTGACCTTACAGTTGTTGTGAAGAGATCTTCATTTGAGCCAAGAACAACTGTATTCTTCTTTTCATCAATTGAAAGAACAAACATTGGTTTACCAAATGTATTGCCAAGACCTTTTCTCTGGCCAATGGTATAATTTACTATGCCTTTATGGGTTCCAATGACTTTGCCATTTACATCTACAAAGTTGCCTGGTTTCGAAATAACACCTTTATCATTTAGAAAATCTATATAACTGTCTGTAAAACAGATTTCCTGGCTATCCTTCTTATTTGCGTTTTTAAGGCCTGTTTCACTTGCGATGTGTCGTATTTCATCTTTTGACTCAAAGTCGCTTAAAGGGAAAATCAGCGTGTCTACGATAGCTTTAGGAAGTCTATACAACATATAGCTCTGATCTTTTTTTAGGTTTGCAGCCTTTGAAATAAATCTACCCTTTTCCGTATCTGTGACTGACGCATAATGCCCTGTTGCTATATATGTTATACCAAGCCTGTCAGCTGTTTCTCTAAGTTTCTTAAATTTGATATTGGGATTACATACTATGCAGGGATTTGGTGTTCTTCCATTAATATATTCATTCACAAAATTAGTGATTACAATACTTTCAAACTCTTTTGAAAGGTTTTCATGAGTAAAAGGTATATCAAGCTGTGAAGCCAGTTCTTTTGCCTCATATAAAGCCGGATCATTTTCAGAAACACTGAAATGATAGGCTGTTACGTCAAATCCCATTTCTTTTAAAAGATGCGTAGAAGTAGCACTATCAACACCACCGCTGAAACCGATCAGAACAGATTTAGTTTTTGTATTTGATTTTTCCATTTTCGTCCACATCAACTATTTCAATATTATCAAGCTGCGCCTTTAAGTTTGCGCGGAAAGCTTCCAGATATTCCTTATACAGAATCTTCTGTTCAGCCTGTTCATCTTCAGTAAGACCAACAGTTTTCTTTTTTCTTGCAAGTTCATTTATTCTTGCAATCATTGTTTCAGTAATCATGCTCAGTCACCTCTTTATTACTGGGGTAAATGATATGATGAAACTTAAAGGCATATGAGATCTTTAATTGTCTGATAGGTTGTTTCCCCTATTCCAGATACATTTTTGATGTCTTCAATTTTCTTGAATCTACCGTTTTGAGTACGATAGTCAATGATCCTCTGTGCTTTAGTCTGGCCAATACCAGGAAGTTTCTTAAGTGTTTCAATATCCGCAGTATTTATGGATATCTTACCACTCGCATTCCCCTGTTGTACTGAGGCCATTTCATCATATTTCTTTGATACAATAATTTTCTGACCATCAAATACAAATTCAGCCTGGTTGATGGAATCAACATCAGCCTCATCTGTAAGACCATTTGCAAGTTTTATAACTTCAAAAAGTCTGCTGTCAGATTTAACTCTATATACACCAGGGTTCATTACTTCACCTGATATATCAACATATATGTCAGTAACAGGTACTGATGATTCATTTTCATCTTCAGAATAGTCTGAAGACATAAGCATCCTGTTGGCAACAGAATTCTGATCAATCAAATTCTTACCTGTAAGAACAGCTATAAGAAGAATGAGAACACCAAGAATAAGGTACTCTTTCTTCTTTCTGTCACTAAGTACACTATTAACGAATTTCTTTATTGTGTCAAGTTGAAAATCAAATTCTCTAAACATACAAACACCTCCAATTTCCAAAATTTTACATTTGAAAATCAGTGTTTGTCAACCTTAAAAATGGAAATTACTGGAAAAATATATTCCTGTTCTTTCAACTTCTATATTATATCTTTTTTCGTCTAATCTAGTACTTTCAAGGAAAGTCGTAATAACAAGTTCAGGGCTCAGATTGGAATAACTGCCTGAGTCAAGAAGAAGATCTAGTACAAGAGCACCATCTCTAACTTCAGCTTTTATATCTCTTATCATCGGCTTTATATTAACTGTTTTTGACTTTCCGTTTTTCTTTGATACTTTAACAGTATTGATTTCTTCCTGTGAAAGATATTCTTTAACAAGTTTATCAGCAGATTCACTGTCACCACAGAAAGGAATAATCACTCTGTATCCAGCAGCATCAACAAGAGATGCAAGAGTATTTTTCTCATTATACTCATAGCATAACTCTGCAAATACACCTTTTGGGAATACACTGTTAAGTCTTCTTAATATTTCATCAAGTTCAAAATGCTCAACGGTCTCAAACTCAAAGAGTTCACATGCTGATGAATAACCAAGTGAAAGAGGCTGAACAAAACTCATTTTAGGATGAGGATTGAAGCCTTCTGAATGTTTGAGTTCAATATCTGTCATTCTGAAGGATCTTGAGAAAAGTCTAAGTAAATCTAGATGTGAAGTATATTTGATATAGCCTTCTTTTCTGAACTTAAGAACATATCTATTCATTGTAGATACCTCCTAATGGACAGTATATTTCATTATTGATTCCGCAGTCGTTACATCCGTATCTGCAGTCTTTTGTAGTAACTGCACGACTGGCTTTTTCTGCTTCACTTAAGAAATACTGTTTTGAAACGCAGCAGTCAATATGACTCCATGGAAGAATTTCGTCATATGAACGGGTTCTGTTTGCATAGAATTCCTTAGAAATACCAGTGTCAATGAATGCCTGATTCCATGCATCTTCCTTGAAATGTTCAGTCCAGCCATCAAGCTTGCATCCAAGTTCAAAGGCCCTATAAATTAGTGCACCTACACGTCTGTCACCTCTTGCAAATACTGCTTCAAGTGAACTTGTTGAATTGTTGTGATAACTGAACACAACATTTTTCATCTTGAGCTTTTCACGGAGATATCTCTGCTTTTCTCTGATCACTTCATTTGTGTCCTGAGGATACCACTGGAATGGAGTATCAGCTTTTGGAACAAATATTGATACACTGATATTAAGATTGAATCTGCCGCCTTTTCTGCCGTTGATTTCATAGTTGATATCAGTAATCTTCTTGGCAATATCAACGATTCCATCAAGATCTTCAAATGTTTCTGTTGGAAGACCAATCACAAAGTAAAGCTTGATATGGCCCCATCCGAGCTTTAAAGCTTCAGAAATTGAAGTAAGTACATCTTCTTCTCTAACACCCTTATTTATTACATCTCTCAGTCTCTGAGTACCTGCTTCAACAGCATATGTAAGACTTGTCTTTTTGAATTCCTGAATCCTGTAAAGAACATTAAAGGCAAACTTGTCAATACGAAGAGATGGAAGTGATACTGCAACGTTCTGAGACTTTGTGTAATCAATTACATCATAAATCATTGATTCGAACTGTGAATAGTCACTTGTAGAAAGTGAAAGAAGTGAAAGTTCATCATGCCCAGTATTCTTTATCTGTTTTTCAACAAGTTCAAGAATTCTTGCTTTTGATCTTTCACGAACAGGTCTATATATCATACCAGCCTGACAGAATCTGCATCCACGTGTGCATCCTCTGAATGTTTCAACGCATGCTCTGTCATGAACTGCTTCAACCATAGGAATAATTGGCTTTTCAGGATAAGGAATGTTTTCAATATCTTCAACAAAGGAGCGTTTAATAACATCTTTTGCATTTTCATTGAGTTTACATAATTTCTTTATCGTTCCATCTTCGTTATATTCCACATCATAGAATGAAGGAATATATACACCATTAAGTTTAGCTGCTTCATTAAAGAACTTTTCTCTATCCTTGTCACAGCTTACATATAGTTCGAGTACTTTTGGAAGAAGTTCTTCACCATCCCCGATAAGAAACATATCAATGAAATCACAAAGTGGCTCAGGGTTATATGCACATGGACCACCTGCAATTATTATTGGATCCTTTTCAGTTCTGTCTTTCTTTCTTACTGGAATCTGAGCAAGATCCAGCATATTAAGAATGTTTGTAAAGGTCATTTCATACTGAAGTGTGAAACCGAATATGTCCCATTCCTTTACAGGCATTTTTGTTTCAAGAGTAAAAAGAGGAACGTTTTCCTCTCTCATTATCTTTTCCATATCTACATTCGGAGCAAATGCTCTCTGGCAGTAGATGTTTTCCTTAAGATTTACAATATTATAGAGAATCTGAAGTCCCTGATAGGACATTCCAATCTCATAAAGTTCAGGAAAAGCAAAACAAAAGTTGCAAGAGACCCTTTCTGGGTCTTTTGCAACCTGATTAATTTCATTTCCGATATATCTTCCTGGTTTTTCTACTCTCTTTAAAAGAGAATCCAAATTAATTCTAGAACTCATCCCAATATTCCATATCGTAGCCATTTACACGGATAATTGAACCTTCAGAAAGTCCCATTTCCTTAAGTCCGTCAATAGCTCCACTGTTTTCAATATACTTATATAAATATCTTAAAGACCCCATATCGTTGAAGTTGGTTGAATTGAAGATCTTGTTTAACTGCTTTCCTTCTACAAAGAAAACATTTTCTTCTTCATCATAACCATATTCAACATCACGATAGTTAGGATCATAATCATCAAGTTCAAAGTCGAAATACTCGTTTGTATCAATTTCAACTGGATTGTTCTGAACTTCACGAAGCTTGATAAGAGTTGCAGAAAGAAGCTCTCTTACACCAAGACCGAATGCACATGCACATGGGAAAACAGTATATCCTTTTCCCTCAACATATGCTTTAAACTCAAGATACTTTGGATCGTCTGTTCCAAGTTCAAGGTTATCAATCTTGTTTGCACATACAAGCTGAGGTTTCTGAAGAATTCTCTCACTGTATGCTGAAAGTTCATTATTAATCTTATCGAAGTCTTCAATAGGATTTCTACCCTCAGAACCAGATACATCGACAACATGAATAAGAACCTTGGTTCTTTCAATATGCTTAAGGAATCTGAATCCCATACCAAGTCCCTGAGAAGCACCCTCTATAAGGCCTGCAATATCAGCCATGACGAAGGAATCATCAAAGATTGATACAACTCCCAGATTTGGGTCAATCGTTGTGAAATGATAATCTGCGATCTTTGGGTTTGCTGATGTTGATTCAGAGAGAAGTGTTGACTTTCCTACATTTGGAAAACCAACAAGTCCAACATCTGCAAGAAGCTTAAGCTCAAGAATGATATTTCTTTCCTTTGCTTCTCCACCAGCTTCGGCAAAGTTAGGTGCCTGACGTGTTGATGATTTGAAATGAACATTTCCCTTTCCTCCACGTCCACCTTTGCAGCACACAAAAGAATCACCATCTGCTGTAAGATCCTTCATGATCTTACCAGATGCTTCATCAATTACAACTGTACCAATAGGAACATTGATAACAAGATCTTCGCCATCTTTACCAAAACACTTTCTCTTCATGCCGTTCTGGCCTGGTTCAGCTTCGTATTTCTTTTTGTATTTGAAATCCATAAGTGTACGAAGGTTCTTGTCACATCTGAAGATGATATCTCCACCATCTCCACCATCTCCTCCATCTAGTCCACCTGTTGTAACAGATGGGTCACGTCTGAAAGTAACAGCGCCATCTCCACCCTTAGCGGATTTTTCTTATATCTTTGCTCTGTCTATAAACATAATTTCAATTGTTTGTTATTAAAAGAAATCCCCGATAAAAATACCGGGGATTAAAATTATTAAGCTTCCTTTGGATAAACTGAAACTTTCTTTCTAGTCTTATCTTTTCTTTCGAACTTAACTGTTCCATCGATCATTGCGAATAATGTATCATCTCCGCCGAGGCCTACATTTTCACCAGGATGTAACTTTGTACCTCTCTGTCTAACTAAAATGCTGCCAGCAGTAACAAGTTCGCCATCACCAACTTTTAATCCAAGTCTTTTAGCTTCAGAATCACGACCGTTCTTAGAGCTTCCTACACCCTTCTTACTTGCCATAAGTGTAACCTCCTTCTTTCAAACTACTTAAGAGCTGCATTGATTGCTTCAATGATAACTGGCTTTGTAGCGTTCTTATCAATTGCAATTCCATTTTCAGCAGCAAAAGCAATAAGTTCATCTTTCTTCATAGAAGCATCTACCTTTGTAGCCTTAGGTGCTTCTTCCTTAGGTTCTTCACATGCACAGTTGCAAGCACAAGCAACACCTAATTCAGTGATTTCAACCATAGTGTATGGCTGTCTGTGTCCCTGTTTCTTCTTTGAGTGTTTCTTAGCCTTATACTTGAAGATAACTACCTTATCTCCCTTGCCGTGTTCAACTACCTTACCAGTTACGTTTAATCCAACGTAAGGAGTTCCAACCTTAACTTCTTCTTCAGTGTTTAAAACAAGTACATGATCAAAAACAACTTCCTTACCAGCTTCAACATCGATCTTTTCGATTGTGATAACGTCGCCCTTCTTAACCTGATACTGCTTTCCACCAGTTTCAATAATTGCGTACATAATTAAAAATTCCTCCTCTATCCAGTCTCGCCTTCAAGGGGTGGTATTATTACACTTCAAAAACCCCGTCGGTGCGGCTAACTAGTTAATAATAACACCAAAACCCAGCTGTGTCAAGCGTTTTGATGATATTATTAGCTATAAAATTGTACATGCACATACATATAATAATGTAAACTGCAACGCTCAAATTCTACCATAGAATATGAACTTTGTCACCAGTAAAAAACCGCAGATTTCTCTGCGGCTAAAGACTATTCTTCGATGATTACACCATCTTCATCAATAAAGAGATCCATGATTTCAGAGATTTCATTTTCATCTACCGCGTTCTTCATGTTTTCTTCTTTATCTTTTTCAAGCTGGTTTAAAAGAAGACTTTCAACTTTTTCCATCTTCTGAGGATTGTTTGAAAGGAATTCCTTGGCATTTTCTCTACCCTGGCCGATTCTTTCTCCGTCAAAGCTGTACCATGAACCAGTCTTTGAAATGATTCCAAGTTCTACTGCAGAATCAAGAAGGTCACCCGCCTTTGAAATACCTTTACCATACATGATGTCGAATTCTGCCTGCTTGAATGGAGGTGCAACCTTATTCTTAACAATTTTAACCTTTGTACGGTTACCAATAATGTTTTCACCATTCTTAAGGCTTTCTACTCTTCTTACATCCATTCTCATAGATGCATAGAACTTCAATGCTCTACCACCTGTTGTAACTTCAGGGTTACCAAACATTACGCCAACCTTTTCACGAAGCTGGTTAATGAAGATAACGCATGTATTTGTCTTATTTACTGTACCAGTAATCTTTCTTAATGCCTGAGACATGAGTCTTGCCTGTAATGCCATATGAGAATCACCCATTTCACCCTGAATTTCAGCACGAGGAACAAGAGCAGCAACAGAGTCGATAACAATTACATCAAGAGCTCCTGATCTTGCGAGCATATCACAGATTTCAAGAGCCTGTTCTCCACAGTCAGGCTGAGCAACGAGAAGGTCTGAAACAACTACTCCAAGGTTCTTTGCATAAACAGGATCAAGTGCATGTTCGGCATCGATAAATGCACACTTTCCACCAGTCTTCTGTGCTTCAGCAATTACATGAAGAGCAAGCGTAGTCTTACCAGATGATTCAGGTCCAAAGATTTCGATGATTCTTCCACGAGGAACCCCTCCAATACCTGTGGCAAGGTCAAGGCTGATTGAACCAGTTGAAATAGCTTCAACATTGAGATGACTGTTGTCGTCCATCTTCATGATAGCTCCTTTACCAAACTGCTTCTGAATCTGCGCCATTGCAGCTTCAAGAGCCTTATCTTTATCTGTCATTTTTTTATTGTCATTCATAATCTTTCCTCCAAAATAAGAACATTTGTTCGTCTATGTTCTTATAATATAACATTTTGTTCGCGAGGTCAAGTATATTTTTATAAATAAAAAATGGAAAAATATGTTATTCCATCTTATTTCCAGTTATGTCTTCTGTCAATAATATAATATGAATTGGGTAGAGCTATAAGCCGGGTTCTGTATTAGACAATCATCTTTCTAGACTTACTGTCGCCAGTAAGCTCAAGCGGCGTACCTATCGGGGAGACACGAGCAGTATCTCTATTTCCCTTTTGCCTTGCTCCAGATGGGGTTTACACGGCAGCCCTGTCTCCAGGACCCCGGTGAGCTCTTACCTCGCCATTTCAACCTTA
>JAKSSM010000051.1 GCA_024403065.1 Clostridia bacterium
GCAAGTATTACATTATCCATTTCTACTTCCTTTTCTTCTGTATATTCTAGAAAATCTGAGAATCTGTCCTGATCTTCTCTTTAGGTGGGAATGTTCTGTCAAACTCTTCTGCCTTATCCTTATCTACAAAATATCCTTCTGGTGTAAGGTATTCACCAGTTACACTGTCAAGGTATCCAGGGATAAGTTCCATACAGTTAAGGAAAGGGACGAAGCCCATTTCAGGATAGCGGATTCCATACTCTTGAGCAAGTCTGAAACCGGACTTGCTGTAGAAACTGTTGTTTCCTTCGAAAAGAATGGCACCATAGCCCATTTCCTTTGCCTTTTCTACTACATAGAGCATGAATTCTCTTCCGTATCCATTACCCTTAAGATCATTTCGGATTGCAAGAGGACCAAAGGTAAGTACTTTCGTAAAAGTACCATCGTCACATTTTATGCTTGCTTCTACTCCGATAATCTGACCAATGATTTCTCCGTTTCTTTCCATTACAAGGTCAAGTTCTGGTATGAAATGGGGATCATTTCTTAATTCATGCAGTACGAAATGTTCAAGGCAACCTGGCATATAGACATTCCAAAACGAATCTCTTACAAGATTCTCAACTTCTCTGTATTCAGTTTCATCCTCTCTGCGGATGATATAGTCTTTTTTATTCATTTTTTTTCCTCCTGAAAAGCGTAAGACAAATAGCTAGGGTTGAACCTGGGAGGTTAGTGTCTTAAATAACCTCCCAGGTTATAAAGCCACATCCATTAATCTGTTTTTAATCAAAAAACACACTCCTGTATATTAATAAATTTGAAATACAAAAGAATATTAGCACAACGGATTATCAATTTCCATAGAAAAAATGAGCATATTGATATTTTTGATACCATTATGCTCTTGCGATTTATATTTCAAATTCTACTTCACCGGTTTCAATGTCATAGAGGGCACCGATTACTCTTAATCCTACTTCATCCTCAATTTCCTGGATCTCAAGACTGGATTCGATTCGTCTTACACTCTGCTTTACATTTAAGCAGCATGCACGTCTTTCGTCCTTTTCATCACCGATTGCAAGGCTTATCTCATCAGTTATGTACTTGATGAAACCATCAGGGTTGTGATTCATTGCTGCGTCTACTGCGCCACACTTTGAGTGGCCGAGGACTACTACAAGAGGGGAACCAAGATGGTCAGCTGCATATTCGATACTTCCAAGCTGATGGTTATCTATTACATTTCCGGCAATACGGATAACGAAGAGATCTCCGATATCACTCTGGAATGCTGCTTCAGGAATTACACGGGAGTCAGAACAGCATATTACAATTGCATATGGCTTCTGGCCTGCAGTTGCAGCATAGTGTCTTATCTCCTTGGAAAAGTTTCCCTGGTAGCTGTCGTTTTCAAGGAACTTTCTGTTTCCTTCCTTAAGTCTTCTTATTGCTTCATCAGCCGTTATTTCCGGTCTTTTTTCAAGATGGCTCATTTATCTTTTTCCTTCCCATTCTGAGAGAAATTCATCAAGGAATTCTCTCATGTATCTGTCACGTTTTTCTGCTATTCTTTTTCCTTCATCAGTATTCATGAGGTCTTTTAGCTTCAGAAGTTTCTCATAGAAATGATTTACGGATGTGGAATTGCTCTTTCTGTATTCTTCCTTTGTCATGTTAAGGTTTGGCGGAATATCAGGATTATGCATTTCACGGTTATGGTTACCACCATAAGAGAATGCACGTGCAATTCCTATTGCACCAATTGCATCGAGTCTATCGGCATCCTGGACACATTTTCCTTCGATGGTCGATGGGACTACAGTACCTGTACCACTAAAGGAGATTTCATCTATTGCTTTTACCACACGACTGATTATATCTTCATCTACACCCTGACTTTTCATGAAGTTTACTGCATTATCCTTTTTCTCTGCAGTTTCAGGTGAAAGTTTCACGTCATCTGCATCATGAAGAAGAGCAGCAAGGGATACAATGAACAGGTCAGCATTTTCCTTTTCTGAAAGGGCTACTGCCGTATTGTACACTCTTAAGGTGTGGAAATAGTCATGTCCACTGAACTCATTTCTGAAGAGTTCCTTTACATATTCTTTTGCTTTTTCAACTGTCTTTTCCATAGCTATTTTCTTTCTAATGTTACAACTACAACTTCCGGATAGTTGAAGAGACGGAATGGGAAACGGCTGTTTCCAAGTCCACGGGAAACTATCATGGTTGTTCCGTTCAGTTCATGCATACCTTCAGCAAGTTTTGGAAAGAAACCCTGTCCAGGGGAGAGTACCGGTCCTATAAAAGGAAGTCTGAACTGTCCGCCATGGGCATGTCCTGAAAGAATCAGATCCGCATCACTTTCTGAATAAAAGTCAAAATACTGCGGTTTATGACATAAAGCTACTTCAAGTCTATCGGGATATGTCATGTTTTTAAGCTCGTTATCAAGAAGACTTGCATCGCTGATTCCAACAAGTGTGAATCCATTAAAGTCAACTTCCATATCTTCTATGATATTCACACCCTGTTCCATCATGCCTTTGAAGAGAATGTTGCGCTCTTCTATTTCGAATCTCCATTCATGGTTGCCTGTTACATAATAGCATGGTGCAATTTCTACAGCTTTTGAAGTAAACAGAAGGGTTGCATCAAAATCAGTATGTCTTGAATCAACAATATCACCGGTAAATACGATTATGTCAGGTTTTGCATCCCTAACCATTTTTACCAGATTTTCAGAATCTTTTCCGAATACCTCATTATGAAGGTCAGATATCTGAACTATTCTGAACCCGGAAAGACTGTCAGAGACAAGTTCTGAACTGTAGATATAGTCAGTACGTACAAGATGATGATTCTGATACCATAAAAAATATGGTGTAAAAACAATGAGGAAAAGAAGCAGAAGGAGAAAGACACGTAATCTTTTTTTCTTCTTTTTATTTTCCATTTGTATCTATTGAACCGCGGAATACAACGTACTTGTCATAGAGGAATTCTGTTACAAAGTTGATGAGCATTGTAACGATAAGTACTACGTATTCGTTTATGCCTTTTCCTGCTACAAAGAAATCTGTCCACCATGTTGAAAGTGGTGTGAATACCAGATAGAAGGCTGCAACCTTCATCATGGCAACAGGAACATTGTTAGCTGATTTGAATGTATAGGCTCTGTTGAATGTGAAATTCCAGAGCACTGAAAGAACGAGGGCAATAAGGTATGAGAGCCATGCATCAAGCTTGAATACCTCAAGACCGATAGTATCAGCAATAATCTGAATTATTCCTGCTGATATTGAGAAGAGTGTAAACTTTATCGCTCTTAAAACTTCTTTGTTTTTCATTATATTTCCTCCTTAATTTCTATTTCATTCTTTCTCTTTCTGAACAGAATAATGAATGCTGTAAAACCAAGGACTGTGCAGAGTGCCCAGGTAAGAGGGAATGCTATATATATGGATTCAATTGTTCCAAGACTGCGGGAGACTGTAAGAAGCCAGCCAAGCCTGAAGAACACTGAACCGATTATTGATATGATTAATGGTGTTTTTGAGTCCTGAAGACCACGGATACAGCCTGAAATGCTGTTCATGGTACCACAGAGACAGTATGTAAGGCACAGGAATTCCATTCTGTGAATTGCAATTTCCTGTATCATCGGATCATCTGTGAAGAGACCTGTAAGTGGTCTTGCAAATATAAGGGCAAGGGCTCGAAGTGCTTCTGAGATAACGACGACAAATATCATTGTAACACCGAAACACTTCTTTACTCTTTCTATGTTCTTTGCTCCAAGGTTCTGGGCAATGAATACAACCGATGCCGATTCAAAACCTGCAAAGCCAACCATCATGAGACCTTCGATGGCACCTGCTACGGTATTTCCGGAGATTACTACCTCATCAAAGCTGTTTATGAATGCTGTAATTACTACAGCTGTAATATTGAGTGCAAATCCCTGAAGGGATGATGGAATACCTTTTTCAAAGATTTCTCTCGTACCTTTAAAAAATACAAGTTCTTTAATCTTAAGCTTCAGCTCGTCATTCTGCCTTACAAGATGAATCACCATAAGGGTGAAGGAAAGAATATCTGATATTACTGTTGCAATTCCTACACCAAGTACATTGAGATCCAGTACTATTACAAAGAACAGGTTGAGTATTACATTACATACCTGTGAGATTACCTGGAAAATGAATGGGGTAAAGGAGTCACCTTTTGCTTCTACTGCTGCTGCAAAGAAGGTGAACGTAACCATAAAAGGAACACACAGAAACGACAGTCTGAAATAGATAAGGGAATCTTCATAAATGGTATCTGGACAGTTTACAAGTCTCAGTACCACTGGTGCAGCAATAATAGCAATAACTGCAAGGACCATTCCAAGGAATCCGACTGAAAGTGGGAGTGCCTGGAGGAGTCTGTGAATTTCATCATGCTTCTTTTCTCCATAGAGCCTTCCAAATACCATGGATACTCCTGAACCCAGTGAGGACACAATGGCAATAATGGTCCAGATTACTGACTGGGATACACCAATTGCTGACATGGCATTCTCATGACCGAACTTTCCTACAACCATGGTATCAATGCTGCTGAAGAGGGAGTAGAGGAGAGTTACTGCCATTATGGGAATTGCAAATATGATCATGTTCTTCACGATACTTCCGTGAAGAGGATCTGCCTGAAATCTTTTTCTTTCCATAAAATACTATTTCTCTCTTCCCTTTATTTCTTCCTCTGAAACAGAAATGGTGAAATCAAAGTCAGGTACTGTTTCAGTTCCGTTTACAGAGTAGGTGATGCAGTAGTCATAGTCATAACCATATCCTCTGTTTTCAGGATGCTCTCCATTAAGAATCAGAAGATATGATTCTTCAGTACCAGCAAGGGACATAAGATTAGCATATACATGAGGAAAAAATGGTCCGAACTTTTCAGTTTCATCTGTAAGCACCACCTTGATATTTGAACTTTCTGCGATAAGTTCCTTACCGAGGTAGCTTTCATAGGTTTTCCTGTCTATTACTGAAAGTGAGTACCATGTATACCCATTGAAATTCATGGTGAATACACCACTTTCTTCTGATATGTGTGGACCTCTTGTGAGGGAACCTACTTTTCTGTATTCAATTACTATTCTGTTATTTCCTTCATCTGTTACTTTGTATTTTCCAGTTCCACATGATGTGAAAGTGAAAAGAAGTACAAGGATAAGGAAAAGAACAATCAGTTTCTTTTTCATATTATGTTACCTTTTTAACTGTATTTCATAATCATATATTCTATCATTTTTAAGGATAATAGACAAGTGATGGCAGTAATGGTAGAATATCCAAAAAGGAGAATCAAAATGAAGAGCATCGCAGTACTTTCTGCATATTTCGGAAAACTCCCAGGGTATTTTCCACTGTGGCTTAAAACATGCAAATACAATCCGGATATTGATTTCATCATATTTACAGATGATGAGACATCTTTTGATTTTCCTGAAAATGTTAAAAGGGTACATCTTACCCTTAAGGAAATGAAGAAAAGGGCAGAAGATGCTCTGGGTTTTGAAGTTTCACTTGAAAGGCCATACAAGTGCTGTGATTTCAAGCCGACATATGGAGAGATATTCCTTGAATATATCAGGGAATACAGCTACTTCGGTTACTGCGATCTTGATATGATGTTCGGTGACATAACAGGATTCCTGAAGAAATATGAATATGAGAAATATGACAGGTTCCTTGTTCTTGGTCATCTTGCACTCTACAGAAATACAGAGTATATACGTAATTCATTTAAGCTTGATTCATCACTTGGTGAATACTACAGAAAGGTATTCACAACAGACAGAAATTACGGTTTTGATGAAATAAGCGGTATGTACAGGATATGCAGGGAAAATGAAGTTTCCATGTTCGATGGAAGAATTTTTGCTGATATTTCCAATGTATATAAAAGATTCCGTTTCCCTGAAAAGAGACATACTCCACTGAATCCTGATATTGTTACCTACAGAAATGAAGTATATACATGGGAAAAGGGAAAGGTATTCAGATACTACGAAGATAGTGACAGGAAGATAAAAAGGGAAGAGTACATATATATCCACTATCAGAAAAGACCTGATTTTGAGTATTTCTTTAACCCGGCTGACACTGATTCCTTCTATATCACAAACAGTGGTTTCTACAAAAAGGATGAAGAGGTTACTCTTGATGATATAAAGAAATACAACAGATATCCTGGAAAGCTTGTAGAAGACTGTGAAACTCTTAAAAGATTCATCAAGCAGAAAAAGAGATATCTTAAAGAGCATATTGATAATATTCTTGGAAAATAACTGGAGGCAGCTAAGCTGCCTTTTTCATTGCAGAAGAAAACCCAGTCCTAAGACTGGGCGTGGATTTAGTTATCTGCACGGCTGTAGCCGTTCTTCATATGAAGACTTCCTTCGTGAAGCACCTTGTTCAAGGTATCGATTGTCTTTTCCTTTGCCATTGAAGCAAGCTTTTCGTTTGCTTCTTCTGTAAGGCTATAGTCATCTTTTTCTGACATAAGTCTGTCATATTCCTTTACGATTCTTCTTCCCTCAGTAATTACTGCTGCCTGGTAGCGTTCAATGTGCTGGATGCATGTTCCATAGTTCTGATCAGCAAGAGCACCGATTAATCTGCTTCCCCAGTAGAAGTTTTCTGTGGATGTATCAAGTGTTACATCTGAAAGATATGAAGGCATCTTTTCTACTGCAGTATAGACTGGAAGAAGGGCATCAAATGTTGTTGAACCGAAGCATATCCATTCAAGTCCCTTTAAAGGTTCTGGTACATCAGCTCTTATCTGACATACTGATGTAACTCCTGTACGGTTGATACCGATTGAACGGTACATGCCACGCTTTCCGGTATCCTGACTTGTATATGGGTTAAAAGGTGTTCCCTGATAGTGTGATGAAAGCATATACTTTACATCTTCAACGGTAACCTTTCTGTCTGGAACAAGAGACCATGGGATATTGTCGCATTCAGGAGTAAATTCAGCATCAGGTCCATCCCACTTGTGGGATTCTGGTGTAAGATATCTTCCCATAAACCATGCTCTAGGTGTGTTATACACATGGTCTGAATCAGTACGCGAACCGAAAACATATCTTGGGTTGAATCTTGCATCCTGGTTGAGGTTAAGGTTGTTGTCGATTATGAAGTCGATAAGGTCTTCTGAACACATATTCTCCTTCTTTTCGTGATAGGCATCATAAAGGTCGAATCCGTCCATACCGAACTGGTTTGGATTGATTACAACTTCATCATCCTTTACTCTTCTTGCCATCCAGTGGTGACCACCGATTGTTTCAAGCCACCAGACTTCGTTTTCGTCGTTGAAGGCAATACCGTTTGATTCATATGTTCCATATTTCTCAAGAAGGGAAGCAAGACGGATTACTCCTTCTCTTGCGCTTCTTATGTATGGAAGAACGAGAACAACGATATCCTCTTCACCGATACCGCCGATTACTTCTTCCTTTCCGTCTTTTCCTTCCACGTATCTTACAAGTGGGTCAGCGGAAAGAACTCTTGGGTTTGAAGTAATTGTTTCAGTTGCAGTCATTCCTACATTTGCAGCATTTATTCCTGTAGCAGCCCAGATGCCGGATTTCTTGTCAACACTTGGACATGCTGTATATCTCATTGGATTATCCGGAAGTTCAATTTCTACATGTGAAAGGATACTTTTATATACCTTCATCTGATCTTCAGGATTTACAACAATGAGCTTTTTAACATCAAAGAAACCGTCATCTGTTCTTGCAATCATGGTGGAACGGTCATTTGATGCTTTCTTGCCTACGAGTATTGTTGTGCAGGACATCTGTTTCCTCCTATTTTGTCATTCCTTTGAAATCATATCCGCAGGCATCAATTACAGCCTTGAACTCATCTTCAGTAATGTCCTTTGAAACAGTTACTGTAACTGTGTTTGTGTTGTGGTCTGCAACAGCAGATTCAACACCTGCCATACTGGAAACTGCTTTGTTTACTCTTGCTTCACAGTGTGGGCACATCATTCCTTCTACGTTAAGTACTACGTTCATTTCTTTTTCTCCTTTTTTAAACTGTTCATCTATTATATCATAGTCAATCATGTTTTTGACCGGTTTATCTTTTTTACTGTCTGCTACCCTGAAGAGATTGAGTCTTAAGGCATTGGATACTACACAGAAACTGGATAAACTCATACAGAGTGCTCCAATCATTGGGTTTAATGTGAGTCCAAATGGCTTTATATAGAGACCTGCAGCAAGTGGGATACATACAACATTGTATATGAATGCCCAGAACAGATTCTCCTTAATATTTACAAGTGTTGCGCGGCTTAATCTTACAGCCTTTGCCACATCCATGATGGAACTCTTTACAAGTACCACATCAGCTGCATCAATTGCAACATCGGTACCTGCACCTATTGCAATACCTGTATCTGCCTTTGTAAGGGCAGGGGCATCATTAATACCATCTCCAACCATGGCAGTTTTTCCATGCTCCATAAGGAGGGATACAACCTTTTCCTTTTCGTCAGGAAGTACTTCTGAGACTACTTCATCAACTCCAGCAAGTTTACCGATTGCTTCAGCTGTCTTTCTCAGGTCACCTGTAATCATTACAGTGTGTATTCCAAGTTTCTTGAGTTCTTTGATTGCTTCAACAGAATCAGGTTTAATGACATCAGAAACTGCAATTACTCCAAGAAGTGAAGTATCAAGTCTGAAGTAGAGTGGAGTCTTACCATCTTCAGAGAGTCTTACTGCCTTTTCCTTTATATCATCTGGAACCTTTACGGATCTTCCAATAAAGGAGAGATTTCCTGCTTCAAGGATTTTTCCGTCAAGTTCTCCTGTAATACCTTTTCCAAACACAGATCTGAATGAGGATACATCAGGAGTGTCAACTGCTTTTCCTTCAGCGTATCTGACTATTGCCTTTGAAAGAGGATGTTCACTCTTTTTTTCAATGGCGTAGGCATATCTTATGAGTTCAGCTTCTGAAACAGCACAAGGGATTATGTCTGTAACTTCAGGTTCACCTTTTGTTATTGTTCCAGTCTTGTCCAGGGCGACAATCTGAGTCTTTCCTGTCTCTTCAAGTGCCTCTGAAGTCTTGAAAAGAATTCCGTTCTTTGCACCCATTCCGTTTCCAACCATAATGGATACAGGTGTTGCAAGTCCAAGGGCACATGGACATGAAATTACAAGTACTGAGATTGCACGGGCAAGGGAATATCCGAATTCTTTTCCAGCTATAAGCCATATGATAAGGGTGAGTATGGAAATACCGATTACTGCAGGTACAAATACACCTGAAACTCTATCTGCTATTTTTGCAATTGGTGCCTTTGTTGCTGCAGCATCAGATACCATCTGGATGATTTTTGAAATTGCAGTGTCTTCACCAACCTTGTCAGCTTTACACTTCAGATATCCTGATTCATTTATGGTTGCTGCAGATACTTTTGAACCTGCAGTCTTATCCACAGGAATACTTTCACCAGTTAAAGCAGATTCATTCACTGCACTTTCACCATCTATTACTGTACCATCAACAGGAATGCTTTCTCCAGGACGTACGATAAAGATATCTCCAGGCTTTACATCTGTTACAGGTACGGTTAATTCCTTGCTATCCACAAGGATTACTGCAGTATCAGGTGTAAGCTTCATAAGGCTTTTAAGAGCATCAGTTGTCTTACCCTTTGATCTCGCTTCAAGCATCTTTCCTACAGTAATCAGTGCAAGAATCATTGCAGCGGACTCATAGTAGAGGTCCATCATAAGTTCATGGGCATTCTCAGGATGCACAGTCATCATAATGAGGACTACTGTACTCCAGATGAATGATGCACCAGAGCCAAGGGCAACCAGTGTATCCATATTCGGACTCTTATGAATCAGTCCTGATATACCATTTATGAAGAACTTCTGGTTGATTACCATTACGATTGCTGAAAGAAGCATCATTAGAATGGAAAGACCCATATGATTTCCTTCAAGGAACTCTGGAACCGGGAACCCCCACATCATGTGTCCCATGGAAATGTACATGAGAATCAGAAGGAAGAAAAGGGAAGATATGAGCCTTTTCCTAAGCTTTGGTGTCTCAGTATCTTTAAGGGACTCTTCAAGGGATGAGGAGTTCACTCTGTTTCCGCCATCTTTTTGTGCACCATATCCTGCATCAGTAACTGCTTTTATGATATCAGCTTCACTTGCAGTACCTGTTACACCCATGGAGTTTGTGAGAAGGCTTACTGCACAGCTCTCTACACCAGGGACAGCTGATACTGCTTTTTCTACTCTTGCCTGGCATGCTGCACAGCTCATGCCTGTTACTATATATTTATCCATTCTGCACCTACTTCATAAGTTTCTTGATGGTTTCAACAAGATCGTCAATTACTTCATCTTTTCCGTCTCTTATGTCATTTACAACACAGGAACGGATATGACTAGCAAGAAGTTCCTTGTTGAATCCGTTTAAGG
>JAKSSM010000052.1 GCA_024403065.1 Clostridia bacterium
AGGTTCTTTGGATTAAGTTTGATGTGAGTAGGGAATGAAGCTCCTCCTAAACCTACGATACCGCTCTTTCTTACTTCTGCAACAAATGCAGCAAGATCAGCTGGCTTTTCTGGAACAGTGATTCCTTCTACTACTTCCTGCTTTCCGTCTGTCTCGATTACTACGTAAGTATCCATGCCCATGATAGCACTTCTCTTCTGTTCAATGGCAGTTACCTTACCAGAAACAGATGAGTAGATAGGACAGCTTACGAATGCGTCAACATCGCCGATTAACTGGCCAACCTTAACGTCGTCTCCAACTTTTACAAGTGGATTACAAGGCTTACCAATATTCTGAGACATTGAAAGCTTTACAACACCAGGAAGAGGCATTCTTTCTGAAGCTTTACCGGCAGTGTGCTTGTAATGCTCAACATGGATGCTGTGTAAGTGTTTTTTGCTCATGTTATTGAGACCTTCCTTTCTAGATTTTTGTACATAACGATACATGGTACATAATACTACAAATATGAAAAAAATGCACCAACAAATTTGCCGTATATTGATATTTTCAATAAAAAAAGTGGCATTCTGCCACTTTTTATCTCTATTTGCCTTAGAAAAGTCCTCTTTCAAGGTTCTTTAGGAAGTCCTGAACGTTTGTAACGATTCCTTTTGAAGAAAGGGAACCTCTGTCCTGGAGCTTGTTTGCAACAAACTCTGCTGAGTCAACCATATAGAAGTATACAGGTCTTATTGTCTTATCACTTAACACTCTGAATGATGGTGTCATGTTGCCTGTTGCAATTGTATGAAGCATTGTAGCCATACCGATTACTGTAGTAGCACGTCTTACATGATCTCTATATGCATTCTGTCCCTCATAGGAGTTTGCATATACTTCAGGAAGCGGACCATCGTCTCTTACAGATGATGTAAGGACAAATGGTACATCATTTCTTACACAGCTTGCGATAATTCCATCAGATATTCTTTCTTCTTCTACGAATTTTTTAATGGAGCCATGAAGTTTTACTGTGTTAATAAGGTCAAGATGGTTATAGTGACCCATGTATTGTACTTTCTGAGTCTCAATGTCACATCCAAGAGCAGTGCCGAAATATGCTGCTTCAAGGTCATGAGTAGCCAGGGCATTTCCTGAAAGAAGTGCCTGACAGTAACCCTCTTCTATGAGTTTTGCCATGATGCGTCTTGCTTCAATATCGAAGGAACATGCAGGACCAAGTACCCATACAACATAACCATTGTTTTCTTTTTCGTATCTGAGAAGTTCAATGAGCTCTTTATAGTCCTTTGTAAAGGATGTTTCTCTTGTACGTCCTGTACGGAAAGCAAAGGTATTGTCCTTACCTTCCTTTGCTGCAAATGGTTCGTAGTTTACATAGATGCCCTCTTCACCATTTTCCGTTCTTCCTACTGCAACAAGATCACCCTTTTTAAGTTTTCTTGGCTCAACTATATCGATTCCTTTTCCGTTCCATACAGGTACTGCATCCATACGGCTGTCTTCACCAAGATACCACTTTCCATCTACCTTGAAGTATTCAGGGAAAATGGAATTGGCATGATAGTCAGGTGGACATACTCCGTCCTTTGGAGCAGGTACAAATCTGCAGTCAGGACATGCAAGGAATCTTGCATATTCAAAATCAGGTTTTCTGTATTCTGGAAGTGTAAACATGACTATTCTTCCTTTCCTACGCAGACAAATCCGTCACTCTGAAGTCCGATTACCTTTTCGTCTGCAAGACGTCTTGCGATGATGTAGTCTACGATTTCCTCATCATAGATTTCACCAGGGCAGATTGCAGGAATTCCAGGTGGATAAGGGATGATTGACTGTGCACATACACGGCCTACAGCATCATTGATGCTTACGAATTCCTTTTCAAATGGAATATCAGTCTGCTTCAGCTTGTTTGTTAAAGCCTTAGGCTGTTCACGCTTAAGTTCGAATGTATCAGGGTCAATACCACGGTCAAGGGCTTCGATTTCGATTTCATTAAGACCCTTAAGAAGTCTTTCATAGTCTTCATCACGGTTGCCGATACCGCTCATTGCCATAATGATATTTCCTGTAACAAGTTCAGGGAATACACCCTGTTCATTTAAATACTTTTCAGTTTCGTCCCCGTTATATCCGTAGTTTGACATGTCGATATTCATCTTTGTTCTGTCAAGCATTGGATGTTCAAGAACTCTGATGTGGGAAATCTTCTTTGCACGGTTGTAGAAGGATGTAATATTCTCATCCCATGCACGGATAAGTTCTGCACCATGTTCAGCTAAAATATCCGCATTTATATCAAGGGAAGCCATAAGTGGATATGATGGTGATGAGGATTCAACTGTCTGAAGTTTGTCTTCAATCTGACGGAGATCAACTCTGTCGGAGCAGACATTAAGTATTGCTGTCTGTGTCCATGAAAGAAGAGTCTTGTGAGTTGAACAGATTACAATATCAGCTCCAGCATTTTCAGCTGCAGTTGGATAACCATCGCAGTAGTCATTGAAGAACTTGAGGTGTGCACCATGAGCCTGGTCAACGATTAAGACCTTGCCTCTGTCGTGACAGATCTTTGCAATTGCTTCTACATCTGAGCAGATTCCATAATAGTTTGGTGATGGAAGAATAACTGCTGATGCATCAGGATTCTCATTGAAGAGTTTTTCAATTTCAGCAGGATTGATGGAACCTAAAATACCATACTTTTCTACTGTTTCAGGATATGCGTATACAGGTGTAATTTCAGCAAGTGATAAAGCGTTAAAGATCGACTTATGGCTGTTTCTTGCCATGATAATCTTTCCGCCAAGTGGTACTGTAGCAAGGATTGCTGAAATGATACCAGATGAACTTCCGTTTACAAGAAGATAACTCTTTTCAACACCATAAAGCTTTGCATACTTTTCCATTGTGGTATTGATGATACCCTCTGTCTGGAAAAGGTTGTCTGCTCCTGGTATTTCTGTAATATCATAGTCCATGATATTTTCAAGGTATTCACCATAACCATATTCCTTGTAGATTCTTGAACCCTTATGTCCTGGCATATGGAATGACACAGGATCAAGCATTGCATGTTCGTGAAGAAATTCTCTTATGCTCTGTTCTTTTGACATTCTCTTTCCTCCCTGATTATATTTAAAACTGATGAGTTGATAATATATCAAAACCCCTGCATATGCAAGGGTTTTAGTCCTATTTCGCTGTTCTATTTTCCCTAGACTTTCCAGGAAACGTATTCGACATTCTCTATTGTTATGGCCATATTGTATTACACTTTTGTAAATTTCAAAGTCTGACATATGTAAATTCCAAAGTCTGATATTCAAAGGGCGGCTTTACGGCACTAAAAAACCCCTGCACATTGAGGGGTCACAATCAACTATCTTCAGTTAAGACCAAGGAATCCAAAAAGTATAATTCCAAGAACTGCATTTATTCCGATTACTTTCGGAATACTCATTTTAAGTTTTACGAGAAGAAATACATCAAGAAGAGAAAGAAGGATTGAAACATAGCTTATATCTCCTGTTTCTCCCACATAGTTCGAAAGTGAAAGACTTACCATTACACCAAGAATCATTCCGATTGCTGATGGTCTTACACCATTCATCATACTGCTTACTGTTCTTGACTTTCTGAACTTCTCAAAGAATACGCCAACTACATATGCAAGGGTAAATGATGGAGTAAGTACTCCGATAACAGATACCACGGCACCAAGTATTCCTGCTGCTCTCAGTCCTGCAAAGGTTGCGCAGTTCAGCCCAAGAGGGCCTGGTGTCATTTCTGCAATAGCAACAATATCCATTACTTCACTTTGGGTCATGAATCCGTGGCTTATCATCTCTGAATTTACAAGAGGAACCATGGAAAGTCCGCCAAAGGATGTGAAGCCGATCTTGAGGAATGAAAGGAAAAGCTGTAGAAGTTTACCTGCCATTGGCTTTCTCCTTTCGTTCACATATTTCAGTAATGAGTACTCCAAGGATCATTCCGATAACTACAAGATAGATGCAGTTTACATTAAAGAATGCATAGAGTACAAAGGAGATTACAGTACATACAATAAATACAGGATATCTGTATCCGCTTTTCATAAGTCCCAGTACCGCACTTAAAATGATTGGGACAACTGCAGCACGGATACCTTTCATAACAGCATCCATTATGAATGAACCAAGAAGCGCATTATAGAAAAAGGTTACAGCTGTAAGGATAAGAAATGGTGCAAGTGTCATACCGACAAGACACACAAGGCCTCCCAGGAATCCCGCTTCTCTGTAACCAAAAAGCATGGCCGTATTTCCGATCATGGTTCCTGGAATACTACGGCCTACGCTGGTCAAATCTAAAAGTTCTTCATTTGTAATAAGTTTTCTCTTTTCAACAAATTCCTTCTGCATCTGAGCTATCAGGCTCCATCCACCGCCAAAGGTGAATGCTCCAAACTTCAGAAACTGGAAGAACAGTGAAGAGAGCATCTTCATTCTGTCCACCTGACTATTTTACTGTTCCGTCCGGGTTGAATAAAGGAAGCTTTTCAAGGAAGATGATGTCATCACGGTCAGCTGCTTCTCCTTCAGCTAAAACTGCCATACGTCCAACGATGTTTCCGCCTGCACGGTTAACAAGGTTTTCAATGGACTTTAAGGATTCACCAGTTGAAATAACGTCATCAACGATTAATACTCTCTTGCCCCTGATCATTTCTACTTCCTTGTCTCCGATACAGAGAGTCTGGATATGATCAGTTGTGATTGAGTCAACTTCAGTTGTAAGGATATTGTTCATATAGAGCTTTGGTCCCTTACGTGCGATTACATAGTTGTCAGTACCTGCCTGTCTTGCCATTTCATAGCAGAGAGGAATACCTTTAGCTTCTGCTGAAACGATAACATCGAATTCAGGAGCTTTCTTTAAAAGTGCTTCAGCACTCTTTACAGTGATTTCAACATCTGAGAACATGATGAATGCACCGATATATAAGTTATCTGTTACTTTGCATAATGGGAGCTGTCTTTTAACTCCTGCAATTTCCATTTCGTAAAACATTTTCTACCAAACCTTTCTTAAGATAAAAAGTACATACCTATTATACCTTTACAGTTCTTCTTTTTCAATATTGAAGAACAATCCCTGTCTACTTTCCACGCTGTCTTATGAACGAAGCAATAAAGCAATCACCTGCAACAGCAAGAAGAGCACGTTTTGGAATTTCATAGAATTTTCTGTCCATATTATCTGTCCTTTTCAGTTTACTGCCATCTTAAATTATATATCATTATGTCAATAAATATATGGGAAATAAAAAACAGAGGGCTGATGCCCTCTGTCCAAGCAAACCTGTTACATTGTGATCATACAGAACTTGAGAACGAAGAGTAATGCGATTACAGTTACAACAAGGTCCTTCTTTCCATACTTTCCAGTGATAAGAGCGATAACTGTGTAGGAAATAGCACCAACACCGATACCGTTTGAAATTGAGTATGTAAGTACCATGCAGATAAGAGTCATGAATGCAGTTGCAGCACTTACGAAATCATCCATGTCAACCTTCTTGAAGTTGCCAAGCATAAGAACTCCTACATAGATAAGAGCTGGAGCTGTAGCACATCCAGGAATGATTGAAGCAAGTGGGCTTAAGAAAAGGCAAACGAAGAAGCATGCTGCTGTAACAACTGAAGCAAGACCAGTTCTTGCACCAGCAGCAACACCGGATGCTGATTCTACGAATGTTGTACAAGTTGAAGTTCCGAGAAGTGAACCGCAAACTGTACCAACAGAGTCAGCCATCATGCACTGATTAAGGTTAACTGGGTCTCCGTTTTCATCAAGCATACCAGCTTCCTGAGCTGTACCATAAAGAGTTCCTACTGTATCGAACATGTCTACCATACAGAAAGCAACTACATAAAGAATACCACTGAATACGCCGCCAACAAGTGGTCCAAATGCCTGACCCCATGCAGCCTTGTCAAATACTCCAAGGAAACCAACAGATGCGAAATCCTTGAATGACTGACCAACCTGTGAGAAGTCAAATGATGGAGCTGTCCATGTGCATACATAGTATAAAACAGCAGTTGTAACGATACCGATAAGAACGTTTCCCTTTACCTTCTTTGCACCAAGAGCAACGATGATAAGGAAACCAAGGAATGCAAGAACTGCAGGAAGAGCAGTTACCTTGAATGTTCCGTTAACGAGTGCACCGTGAATATCTACAAGCTGAACAAGAGTGTACTGGTTGTCCTGAATGAATCCAACATTCTGGAAACCGATGAATGCGATGAATAAACCGATACCAGCTGAAATAGCAGCCTTTAAGCACTGTGGCATTGCTGTAGCAATGTACTTTCTTAAACCTGTTACTGAAAGAACGAGGAATACAAGACCTGATACGAGAACGATAACAAGACCTGCATGATATCCTTCAACTGGATCTCCGCCAGAAATAACTTCTGGAAGAACGAAGCTTACGAAGAAGAATGAGTTAAGTCCCATTCCGCAAGCCTGAGCGAAAGGCATCTTTGCGTAAAGTGCCATTAAAAGTGTACCGACTACGGCAACGAGGATTGATGCGATATATACCGCATTCCAGATGCTGTCAAGTCCTGGAGTGAAACCAGTTACCTGGTTAGGGTTTACAACAATAATGTAAGCCATTGCAAAGAAAGTAGTAAGACCACCAATGATTTCAGTCTTTACTGTTGAACCTCTCTTTGAGATTTCAAAAAACTTGTCCATTTTTTCTCCTTAATATAATAGCGATTAAATAAAATAAATCGGAAATGTCCGACAACTAAATTATATCTATCTTTATTCACTCATTCAAGTGACTAATATAAAATAATTGGAATACATCTTCTATGTATGATAAAAGTCCTGCGATTTCACGAACTAATACATGTGTGTTGTCTTTATTGTTCAAAAAAGCACCAGATATCATAACCACTGGAAATATCACTTGTTGTACCAGTTCCCCCGCTTACTATCCCATATCATATCGAAGTCTTTGCCTAGTAATATGCACTCTGCCATGGGTGAAATGAAAACATCAATTCGATCAATTACACTTGCAAGTTCCAAGCCCATTTCCCGCGCTGGCCCATAGTTGCTCCACATCCTTTCAATGTTTGTATCCTCAGTAAATCTTACAATTCTATGCATCGCATCATTGCTCAAGTTTCTCTTCCGATGACCAAGTGTCGTGCTTAAAGCTTTGAACAGTATGCTCCCATCAAAATCAAAAAGTCCAGAAAGATAATATATATCATACAAGTCTTTCATCCTGCTTGTCGTTTCCATTCTTTCAAGTATGGCATCTACCTTCTCAGCAATTGTGCTTTCCAGCGAATAGGTATATATTATTGGCCGCTCGAACTCCGGCAATCTCGTGACAATACTTCTTTTCACTTCCGCAGGAATAATAATATCATCAATCCCAATGTCGATTGAGAATGGGATTCTAACCTGCTTAATATGTGCAACAAATTTCACTCTTACACCCGGATACCGCTTATCTGTACCAATTTGCTCGATGTTTACAACTTCAATATCAATAAACGAATTCCCGGTATCAATTTCACAAATATCTTTCATCACTTTTCCGATATTAGCCATATTTGAATTCATTTTTCTAAGAAGAAGGTCAACATCCTGTGTCGGCCTCGAACCGAATTCGGTAAGGGTATAAATGAACATCCCACCTTTCAGCACAAAGTTTTCCACATATTCTGATTTACCCAGTTTCCTAAGAAATTCTTCCTGTGCAAATAACTGGTATACGGTTTGTGTAGATACTCCCATCAGTTTTGATTGATTTTTTAGTTTCTGCATGACGGAAACCGATACATCTTTTATAGCCATATACCAAGCACTTCCTTTACTTTTTTCTCAACATGCAAATGCTTTGCGTAAGGAATCAAATTCGCAGAATTGCGATTCGGATCAGATACATATCTTTTTATTGCTTCGTTAAACACCTCTGCATCAAGTTTGTTTCTATGAAGCAGTATGTCACATATCGTTCTTTCTCTGTCATAGACTTTCACTTCATGGTTATCGATAATACCCATACACAGACCAATACTGCACCTGTCAGGATTTATGAAATGAGCTTTTACCGAAGGATAACTTATGTTAAATCTAGAACGTGAGGCCTCGTTGCTTACTGCAATATGCCACTTATCTGGAGTTCTATCTGTATAACCATAATAGTTCAAAGCACTCTCCATGCATATTACACCATCAGGGAACAGACGATTGATAACAGGCACATCAGAAATCGAGTTTTCTGAAACAAACTGATAATATCCACGCTTAACCTGCTCAATTATTCCATCTTCAACCATCTTCTGCAAAAGCTTATAGTATATCCCAGCCTCTCGAAGTTCTTTCGTGGAAACTATGTTAAATTGTTCTGCTATTTGTTTGTTTGCTATATTAGTCATTATTCGTCCTTTTTTAGTAAATAATACAATTTATTTATACTTTTTGTATCTTTTAGTAAATATATTATATTGCTTCCATAATATTTCGTCAACTGCTTAAGATAAGTCAGGCTAAACAATAAAAAATCCCCCGTTTCCGGGAGACTAAATCCTATCCTACTGTTTCCTTCAGGAATTCATTAAAGAGTTTGTCGTAGCCATCTCTGTCTTTAATGAAACATAATCCGTGACCTGCTCCTTCAACAGTGAACAGCCACTTCTTTGTATTACACGCATTGTAGTTCTCAACGCCCATTTCATATGGAACATATCTGTCGTCTGTACCATGAATGAAATATACAGGTACTCTGCACTTCTTTACTGCATCAATAGCTGTATGAGAATTGAGGTCGAATCCTCCATAAAGTTTTGCACCAAGTCTTACAAAAGGATATACGAGTGATGCAGGAAGCTTCATATCGCCTATTACCTTTTTAATGATTGCTTCAGGCGAAGTGTAGCCACAGTCACATACGATGCCCTTTACGTTTTCAGGAAGGTCAAGGTCTGATGCCATAAGAACTGTTGCACCACCCATGGAAATACCTGCGATTATAATCTTCACATCAGGTCCAAATTCCTTGACTGCAAAATTCACCCATGTGAGCACATCCTGTCTTTCATTGATACCGAATGTAAGGCAGTTTCCAGAACTTCCGCCATGACCACGCTCAGTGATTACGATAGCATTCATGTTACGGTCAAGCACCATCTTGATTCCACCTGAGAAGTCTCTTACAGCACTTCCCTTATATCCATGGAACATGATTTCAACAGGTGCTGACGGATCACGTCTGTAGAGTCTACCTTCAAGGGTGAGCCCATCAAAGGACTTTACTTCTACAGGTTCATATGGGAGCTCATCAGCTTCCCTTATCATCCTTGAAAGAAGAGGACGTACTTCTTCGTACTGTGCTCCTTTAGGGAATCCTGTTGTATTTGCTCTTTCTCTTTCTGAAAGTACGCAGGACATTCTGAATCCAACATAACTGAATGCAAGAACGAAAGCTGCAAGAGCTGTTATGATGTAAATAACTGTTTTAAGCATTATGACAATTTCCTCTGTACTGCATAGATTGACTTGCTGCCGCTTACGATATGTGATACTACACAAACAATAAAGAACTGTGGGATATATTCGAAGCCGAAGATTTCACCACCAATAAGGATGGAGGCAAAGAATGTATTTGTTGCTCCACCGAATACTCCAACATAGCCTAAGGCTGCGCAGAGTTTTACAGGTACACCCATAAACCCTGCTATTACTGTACCAAGAGTAGCTCCAATTGAGAAGAGTGGAGTAACCTCTCCTCCCTGGTATCCTACACTTAAGGTAGCAATTGTAAGGAGCATCTTTAATATCCAGTCATAGATATATATCTTTTCTCCCATAAATGCTGCTTCAACAAGACTTTCACGAAGTCCTGAGTATCTTCCGTGATGAAGGAAAATGAAGCATACTGAAAGGAACATACCAAAGATAAATA
>JAKSSM010000053.1 GCA_024403065.1 Clostridia bacterium
TTTCTCTGAACTTCATAAGAAGGTCATCTACTGTAAGTTTTTTCTTTTCTTCATCTTTTACATCATAGATTATACGTCCACTGTCCATCATGATTGTACGGTTTCCAAGATCCAGTGCTGACTGCATGTTGTGAGTAATCATGAGACATGTGAGATCATTTTCTTCTACGATTTCATTGGTAATCTCAAGAACCTTTTCAGCGGACTTTGGGTCAAGGGCTGCAGTGTGCTCATCAAGGAGGAGCACCTTTGGAGGGCATATCGTTGCCATCATAAGAGTAACCGCCTGTCTCTGACCTCCGGAAAGGAGACCTACAGGATGCTTCATTCTGTCTTCAAGTCCCATATTGAGTCTTGCAAGCTGACTTCTGAAGAATTCCTTGTCATTCTTTCCTACACTTGAAAGCCATCCGCCTTTGCCACAGGCAAGGGCAAGATTTTCTTCAATTGTGAGTCCAGGAGCACTTCCCTTCATAGGATCCTGATAGATACGTCCTATATATTTTGATCTTACATATTCTTTTTCAAATGTAACATCTCTACCGTCGATTATGATTCTTCCGCTGTCAGTAAGAAAACTTCCGCAGATAAGGTTAAAAAGTGTGGATTTACCTGCACCGTTCGAACCTATTATTGTGATGAAATCTCCCTTTGGCACATCAAGACTCAGGCCCTGAATTGCCTTTTTCTCATCAAAACTTCCCTTGTTGAAGGTTTTATATGCATCAAGTACTTTAAGCATTTGAAACCTCCTTTCTTGCCTTTAAACGGCGCTTGAATTCAGGATATTTTGATTTGATGTATGGCGCTGAAATAGCAACAATAATGACAGCTGCAGATACTGCCTTAAGCATATATGCAGGCATGTTCATTCTAAGTGCTATGGCATAACCGAGTCTGAAGATAAATGTACCGACTACTGCGCCGATTGCTCTTACAAGTATACTTCTTTTTCCAAGGAAAGCGTTTCCTATAAGGAGGGATGCGAGAGCAACAGTAACCATACCTGAACCTATATCAATGTTTACAGACTTCTGGGACTGTGCAAGAAGACAGCCTGAAAGAGCTGTAAATGAGTTTGCAATGCAAAGCCCTATAGTCGTAGTAAAAGCAGGATTGATGGATGATGATTTTACCATCTCAAGATTGTTCCCTGTAGCACGAATTGCAAGTCCCAGTTTTGTTCTTAAAAACAGAACAAGGAACAGTATTACAAGTGCTGCTGCAACAAATCCTACAACAAGCTTGTACTGTTCTCCAAATACACTTTTTGCTGCAGTAAATACTGTAGTCATCTTGTTCATATTAAGAAGTGATGAACCACCCATTACTGCAATGTTAATGGAATATAATGCGGTGTTTACGATGATACCGGCAAGGAGGCTGTCAATACCCATTCTTGTCTGAAGAAGAGCTGTGATAAAGCCCGATGCTACTCCTGCAAGCATAGCTACAGGAAGTGAAAGGTATGGATGTCCAGCGATTACAAGACATGCACCAACGGTTGCTCCAAGAGTGAAGCAACCGTCTGTTGATAAATCGCAAACATTAAGCATACTGTAGCTTAGGAAAAGCGCCAGTGTTGTCAGGGAACATATGAGCCCAAGTTCGAGGGCTGTACGTCCGAGAGTAAGTACTAATGTCATTTGTAAATATTTCCTTTATTGTATAATATATTTCAGTTTAGAAGCTTTCTGCTGTTTCAAGCATCTTTACGGAAGTACAGATTCCTTCGATAGCTTTCTTTACAGTTTCATATTCCATTCCAAGTGATTCTAAAGCATCCTTGTTGATTGCTGCAAGACCATTATCAAATGTCTTTACTGCCATTGTAGCTGGATCTGCACCATCAAGAACTTCAAGAACCATCTTACCAGTTTCGTATCCAAGGTTTGCATAGTCTACACCGTAACCGATGAATGCTCCGTTAAGAGCGAAGCTGTCAGCTCCTGCATAGTGCTGAACACCACCTTTAGCAAGTGTTTCATAGATTGAAAGTTCTGCTGCCATGATAGTGTTATCTGATGGAGTGAATGCTGCCTTGTATCCACGTGCAACGATTTCTGTTGCTGCAAGCTGTGCTTCCTGAGTGTTACCAGCAGTAAATTCTTCATACTTGATGTTGAGTGAATCAAGCTTAGCCTTTGCAGCCTTGATTGCTGTTGTGGATGAATCCTGACCAAGGTCATAGAATAAAGCTACCTTGTCGATTCCTGGATTTACTGCAGTGATAAGTGAGATAACTGCATCTGTATCAAGGAAGTCAGATGTACCTGTAAGGTTTTCACCAGGTTTATCCATGGATGCTACAACACCACATCCAACAGGGTCAGATACTGCTGCGAATACTACAGGAGTCTTTGAATCTTCTGTAGCTCCCTGCATAGCCATTGCAACTGGAGTTGCGATTGCTACCATTACGTCAACCTTGTCTGCTGCGAAGTTTGAAATAATCTGTTCAAGTACAGCTGCATCTGTATTACAGTTGTCGATGTTGATCTTGATATCTTTTCCGCTGTCCTTAAGTGCCTTTTCAATGTTTTCAACAATCTGGTTTAATGATGCGTCATCTACGAAGTTGCAGATACCAACCTTAAGTGTGTCATCCTTTGTTTCTGTCTTTCCGCATGCTGCGAGTCCGAATACCATTACTAATACAAGTAATACTGCCAATAATTTTTTCATTTTCTTTTCCCTCTCTTTTCTGTCGGGCAAACAAAAAATCTTTGCCCCAAAAAAAATAATGTATTACGGGACAAAGATTAATAATCTCTGCGGTGCCACCCGAATTGCTTACGGTCCATCAACCATAGCCTCTCTTCAGTATGCCTCAAAAGTCCATTCACATGCTACCTCCCTGCAGCGCTTCCACCGTCCGCTGCTCTCTATAAGTTCAGCCTTGCATGCTACTACTCTTTCTCACAGGCAATAACCATATTTAATTCATACATGAATAATACTACCGGTTTTATGCTTTGTCAACACCGTTTTTTATTCTTTTATCACAATTTTGCAAAACTTTTTTGTGACATCCTAACAATATATTTCTTTTCCGGTTATGATCTTGGAAAGCTTTCTATCATATTCAGATACTGTTATCTTTTCCAGTTTCTGCACAGAATACGAAATGCCAATTGTTATTCCATTATACCCTTCAAGAAACCTGTCATAGAAACCTTTTCCGTGTCCAAGGCGGTTTAGCTCCCCATCAAATCCGACAAGCGGCACAAGTACAAGATCAATATCAGACGGTTTCACTTCTGGATTCATACCATCTGGTTCCATAACAGAGAATTCCTTCTTAGTAAACTTCCAGACCTTTCCTTCAACAGGAGTAATAGTCGAGTCACTGTTCATTACAGGAAATACTACCCTCTTTCCCATGATTTTGAGTTTTCTGTTAAACTCTCTTATGTCAGGTTCATCTTTTAATGGATAGAATGTCATGATTACTTCAGCATCTCTCACTTCATCCATTTCAAGAAGACTTTCGGAAATCTTCTCTGATTCCGAAAGTCTTTCAGATGATGCAAGTCTATCAAGTTTTTCCTTTATTTCTTTTCTCTCTTCTTTTTTACCCATATTACATTACAAGTGGATACCTGTCAGTTAAGCCCTTTACCATTTCCTTAACCTTTGGAATGTTGTCTTCACTTTCAATTACAAGCGCAATACATTCTGCGATAACTTCCATATCTTCTTCCTTTAATCCACGGGATGTAACAGCAGGGGTTCCGATTCTTACACCTGATGTAACAAATGGTGAACGAGGATCATTTGGAATGGTATTCTTGTTGCATGTGATATTTGCTGAATCAAGTCTCTTTTCAAGATCCTTTCCTGAAATTCCATTTGCAGTAAGGTCAAGAAGCATAAGGTGGTTATCTGTTCCGTTTGAAACAAGCTTTACACCCCTCTTCATAAGTGCTTCTGAAAGAGCCTTGGCATTTTTTATGATCTGCTTCTGATATTCTCTGAATTCAGGACTTAATGCTTCTTTGAAGCATACAGCTTTAGCTGCAATTACATGTTCAAGAGGACCACCCTGTGTTCCAGGGAAGATTGCCTTGTTGAAATTGAACTTTTCGTTTGCTTCCCTGTTTGAAAGAATCATTCCGCCTCTTGGTCCACGAAGAGTCTTGTGCGTTGTAGTTGTTACCACATCAGCATAAGGGAATGGACTTGGATGAAGTCCTGCTACAACAAGTCCTGCAATATGAGCAATATCAACCATGAGATATGCACCGCATTCATCGCAGATTTCTCTGAACTTTCTGAAATCGATTGTTCTTGCGTATGCTGATGCACCTGCAATGATCATCCTAGGCTTTTCACGAAGTGCGATTTCTCTTACCTTTTCATAGTCAATATATCCATCATCATTTACGCCATAGGATACAATATCAAAATACTTTCCTGATACATTTACAGGAGAACCATGGGAAAGATGTCCGCCATGATCAAGGTTCATACCAAGAACCTTGTCCCCAGGACTGAGCATTGCAAAGAATACTGCAAAGTTTGCCTGAGCACCTGAATGAGGCTGAACATTTGCATAGTCGCAGTGGAAAAGTTCCTTTGCACGTTCAATAGCAAGATTTTCAACTATGTCAACTGAAGCGCATCCTCCGTAGTAACGTTTTCCTGGATATCCTTCTGCGTATTTGTTTGTAAGAGGGCTTCCCATCGCAGCCATAACTGCCTTGCTTACCCAGTTTTCTGATGCAATAAGCTCTATATGGGAATTCTGTCTTTCCATTTCGCTTTTAATGGCTTCTGCAATTTCGCTGTCCGTTTTTTGTATTTCGTCAAAATCGTACATTTCATTTTACCTCACATTCTTTTACTTTATACCCTTTAAGTATATCATCTTGTATACAAAATGAAAACCACCATTTGAAAATGGTGGTTTCACTTCGGCTAAATATTTAAGAGATTCGATATATGTTTACTCAATAGAGATAAACTTTCTTTCCTCGATTTTCTCAGGCTGTTCCTTTGGAAGATCGATATAGAGTATGCCGTCTCTGAATCTTGCCTTGATGTCCTTGTCAGTTAATCCGTCCCCTACGAAGAAACTTCTCTGCATCTTTCCGACATATCTTTCGCATCTTACATATTTGCTGTTTTCCTTGCTTTCAGATACTGTTTCAGCTGATACTGTAAGGTATCCATCCTTAAGTTCAGCCTTTACATCTTCCTTTTTAACCCCTGGAAGTTCAACTGAAAGTTCGTAAGTGTTTTCAAGTTCTCTGATGTCTGTCTTCATGAGTTCGTGAGTCTTTACATGCTTTACCGGTGGTAAAGGCTTAAAGAAATCGTCTCTAAAGAAATCATCAAATAAATCTTCTCCAAAAATGCTAGGTAATAACATAAGTAACCCCTCCTTTATGTTAAATCATATAATCTATGTTCAATCCCCTTTTGAACAATTACGTTATACACCCTTTTGTTAGCACTGTCAAGTGGTGAGTGCTAAAAATATTATGAAGATTGTGTGAACATTAAAAAAGAGCAGCATCGCTGCTCTTTACGCTATACCATTTTTACAATTACGAGAATTGCTGCTGCAACTATTGAGATGATCAGTGTACAGTTCTTTAAAAGGAAGTTCTTTGGCATATATACCTTTCCAACCTTCATGAAGTGGCTTACAAGACCACCTGCCATTGTTCCAAGGACAAAGTCATCAAGCTTTCCTGGAGTTAATGCACCGGCTCTGTTTGCAAGATTCATTCTCATGGCTTCATCTTCAGTACCAAGCATTTCCTGAAGGAACCACTCTTCTTCATCTGTGCGAGGTCTGTCCATAAAAAGGTTAAGCTTTCTTGACTGAAGGCCTACAATTGTACGTCCTACTGCAAAAGCAAGAATTCCTACAACAAACATAGCAACCATTGTGATTGGGAATGTGCCTAATTTGTCACCGAACATAACTATTCTTGCGATAAATGCTGCAGCAACGAAAATCATTCCATAGAATACACCAAGACCAAGCTTACAGATAAGGAAACCGTTGGCTAACTTTTTTCTCATACTTTCTTCCATGATATTACCTCCCAAAAAACTAGAATTCAACAGTTACAGGTTCACCGCCAAATGACGAGAATGTAGCCTTTGCATCCTTAAGGTAGAATACAACAGCATTACCGTCATTTTCATCATACATTGCTCTAAGGTTTGGATAAGCATCAAGCATAGCTTTTCTTGCTTCTACCCTGTCATCTTCAACAAGAGTAGCTGCAACTCTTACCCACTTTGTTCCGTCAAATGCGCAGATTTCAGCCTTTCCGTTTGCCATAATCTGCTTTGCACAGTCTTTTACCTTTCCTGTCTGGATATATAACTTTCCTTCAAATTCGTTGATTGTTCCGAATGGCCTTACTCTTGCCTGATCTCCATCAACTGTTGCAAGGTAATATGTTCCACACTTCTTTAAAAAATCCAATACTTCTTTCATTTTAAAACTGCTCCATAAATTTAGTTATACGTTCGCATGCTGTAGTAAGTTTTTCATCATTCAACGTAAATGCAATTCTTACATAGTCATCATAGTTTGGTCCATAGGCCTTTGCAGGTACAACTGCAACGTGGGCTTCTTCAAGAAGCTTGTATGCAAATGCTTCTGACTTTAATCCAGTCTTTGAAATATCTACCATGCAGTAGAACGTAGCCTGTGGATATATGAATGAAAGAGAAGGAATCTTTGAGAGACAGTCAACAAGGATGTTTCTTCTGTGCTCATAGATTTCTCTTACATTGCTGTTGTCAAAGTCACCAGAATATGCCTTGATTGCAGCATACTGTGATGGAAGTGGTGCGCAGGAATAGATATTTTCCTGCATTCTTGTCATGCAGGAAATAAACTCCTCATTTGCTACAGCGAATCCGATTCTGTATCCTGTCATGCAGAATCTCTTTGAACAGCTGTCAATCAGGATTGTTCTTTCCTTCATGCCCGGACGTGTTATGATGCTTTCTGCTTTCTTTCCATCAAATACAAGTGAATTGTATACCTCATCAGATACTACTACGAGGTTGTTTTCCTTTGCAATTTCAGCAAGGCTGTCAAGAAAATATGGACTAAGGATATCACCTGCAGGGTTACATGGGCTGTTGATTATTACTGCAACGGTTCTTTCAGTAATACTGTCCTTTATATCCTTTAATACTTCATCATCGGAACGTCTCAGTCTGTCGATAACTACAGGCTTACCCTTGTCCATCTGGATCATCTGCTTGTAGTTTACATAGTATGGTCCAATGATGATAACTTCATCACCTGGATTCACGAGAGTTGTAAGGGAAAGGTAAAGTGCACCCATACCTCCAACTGTTGCAATTACTTCACTTTCAGGCTTGATGTCAACACCATATTCCCTCTTGAAGAAGTCTGCATATGCAGTTCTTGTCTCAATGAGACCTGCATTCTGTGAATATCTTGTCTTACCTGCCATAACCGCATCGCATGCAGCCTTTCTGATTTCTTCATTGGGCTTTACGTCAGGGTCACCTAAAGTAAGATTTATTACATCGTCCCCGATTTTAAGAGCCATATTGAAAAGCTGTCTTGTGAGTGATGACTCAGCAGCATTTGCTGTATCAGAAACTCTATACATATTTCCTCCTATTTCCAGCTGGACTTGAGTCCTACTGTTTCATTGAATACAAGGTCGTTTTCCTTTGAAAGTTTTGTATCAGATACAAAATATCCATGTCTGAAGAACTGGAACTTTTCACCTGGCTTTGAATCCTTTAATGATGCTTCACCAATACATGTTACAGTCTTTACAGAATCAGGATTTACAATCTGTTCACCTGGGTTTTCAGGATCATCTATCATAAGGTAACCATACTGTCTTACCTTTAACTCTACGCAGTTGTTTGCATCAACGAAGTGGATTGTTCCCTTAACCTTTCTTCCTTCAAAGCCTTCTCCAGACTTTGTCTGAGGGTCATATGTGCAGTGGAGTTCAACGATTTTGCCGTTTTCATCCTTAATTACTTCGTTGCATGTTACAAAGTATGCACCCTTGAATCTTACTTCGTTTCCAGGGAAGAGTCTGAAGTACTTCTTTTCTGGTACTTCCATGAAGTCAGCGCCATCAACGTAGAGTTCTCTTGAGAATGTGATTTCACGGCTTCCAAGTTCAGGAGCGTTTACATTGTTTTCAACTGTGCACACTTCACTCTTTCCTTCAGGATAGTTTGTAATAACTACCTTGATAGGGTCAAATACTACATTTCTTGATTCAACTCTGTTCTTTAAATCGTCTCTTACGCAGTGTTCAAGCTGAGCAACATCTACTGTAGAAATGGCCTTTGCAATACCGATTTCTTCGCAGAAGTTTCTGATTGCTTCAGGAGTATATCCTCTTCTTCTTAAACCTGCAATTGTTGGCATTCTTGGGTCATCCCAGCCTTCAACTACTCCGTCGTCAACAAGTTTCTTTAAAAGTCGCTTTGACATTACCATGTGAGTAATGTTGAGACGTCCGAATTCAATCTGCTGTGGAGCTTCCTTCCAGAAACCGACTTCTCTTACAACCCAGTCATATAAAGGTCTGTGGTCTTCAAATTCAAGAGTACAGAGAGAATGAGTGATTCCTTCAATGGCATCTTCAATAGGATGAGCAAAGTCATACATTGGATAGATGCACCACTTGTCTCCAGTGTTGTGATGAGTAGTATGAGCAATTCTGTAGATAACAGGGTCTCTCATATTGATATTTGCTGATGCCATATCAATCTTTGCACGGAGAACCTTTTCTCCATCAGCATACTTTCCTTCTCTCATTTCACTGAAGAGCTTGAGGTTTTCTTCAACTGTTCTGTTTCTGGCTGGAGATTCCTTGCCAGGTTCAGTAAGAGTTCCACGGTATTCCTTGATTTCTTCTGCAGAAAGGTCGCATACATATGCTTTACCCTTCTTGATGAGTTCTACTGCAGCATCGTACATTGTTTCAAAGTAGTCTGATGCCCAGAGTCTCTTGTTCCATGTAAAGCCAAGCCACTTTACGTCTTCTTCGATGGAATCAACGTACTCAACGTCTTCCTTTACAGGATTTGTATCATCATATCTTAAATTGCATGTTCCGCCATACTTTTCTGCTGTTGTAAAGTCGAGGCAGATTGCTTTTGCATGTCCGATGTGAAGATATCCGTTTGGTTCTGGTGGGAAACGTGTTGCAATTGGTCTTCCACCATATTTGTTTTCTTCGATATCCTTTTCAATTATCTGATGTATGAAATTGGTTTCAGCCATATTATCCTCCTAAAAACCTAATTCTTCATTTATGATAAAAATCTTTATTCTTCCAGGAATAAAGGAATTTCTTGTTGTAAGCATATGACAGCAGATGGAGTTTGGTCCCTTGCATTCTGAACAGTGGCCAGTAACTGCACATGGTGTCTTTGAGCCAAGTCTCTTTGCGTTCATTGGAGCAACTGTGTGTCTGACTCTTTTGTATGCTTCATCCAGATTCTTTACAATCTTGTTTGTTCCAAGGACAATAAATACTTCCTTTGGACCATAGATTAAAGCCGCGAGTCTGTTTCCACGTCCATCAATGTTGAAGAGTTCGCCATCTTCAGTCATGGAGTTTGTACTCATAAGGAACACATCCGAAAGGAGCGCATTTCTCATGATTTCCTGAGCCTCTTCAGGTGTTTCAGCTTTTGCCCTGTCAAATACTGAATTGCCCCTTTCAAGGAGCATTTCCTTTA
>JAKSSM010000054.1 GCA_024403065.1 Clostridia bacterium
GAAAACAATAAGCTATATTGAAATATTTGTCGTTTGACAATGAAAGCGATAAATTAAAATTTGTGGAGGTGATGTATTTGAAAAGGGTTATTGCTATTTGTCTTTTCTTAGTTATGATTTTGGGATTAGTGGCTTGTAGCAGTAAAACAATCGGTTCAGTCAGTGGTGCCGAGAATGAATATATCACCATTGATAGTGCGAAGTATGTTTTGGATACTGCCAATAGTTTCAGTAGTGCTGATAAGGGAAAATACTTGGGAAAGGTGTCCAACTCAGCACTTACAATGAAAGTCTATTCCGTAAAGGGAGATACAGAGGGAAAATATATCTATGCTTTATGGGATTGGGAAGGTGCCTTTTACATAAAGCAAGAATAAGATATCCCAGTTTGTAGTGGCAAAATCGATTGATAGCAACGCTGCACTCTTCATGCAGGTCACATCGTCAGTACCGCATCACTCGTAAAAAACAGGATTCACGGCGTTTAATACTGTTTGATATTATCAGTTAAAGCACAACAAAAGGCGGTTGAAACCGCCTTTTTTGATGCTTCTATTCGATTCCGTAGATAGCCTTGTACTTCTTTTCAAGATATTCGATATAGAATTCTGGATCGAATTCCTTTCCTTCAAATACCATGCTTAAAAGTTTTCCAGGCTTGTAGAGTGAACCATACTTCCAGATATGTTCTTCATTCCACTTGTTGATGTTTGTGAAGTCGCCTTTCTTAAGGTCGCCATATACATCAACAGTTTCCATCATCTTTGAAAGGAACTGTGCACCATATGCGCTTCCTAAGGCATATGATGGGAAGTAACCAACTGAACCACCTGACCAGTGGGAATCCTGAAGGCATCCCCTCTTGTCGTCTGGAACGTCAACACCAAGGTATTCCTTGTAGAGTCTGTTCCATTCGGAAGGAATATCGTGAACCTTAAGTTCCCCTGCCATTACCTTCTTTTCAATTTCGTATCTGATCATTACATGGAGTGAATATGTAAGTTCATCAGCTTCTGTACGGATAAGGGATGGTTCTACACGGTTAATTGCCTTGTAGAAGTCTTCTTCAGTATACTTGCCTACTTCTGGGAAGTACTTTACTACTTCTGGGAAAATGTAGTATGCGAATTCTCTGCTTCTTCCAAGGATGTTTTCTACAAATCTGCTCTGGGATTCATGAATACCCATGGATACACCACCATCAAGTACAGTATATGCAAGGTCTGGTGCTGAATGAGTATCATATAAGGCGTGACCACCTTCATGAATTACACTGAACATGGAGTATGAAAGGTCTTCCTTATGGAAGTGAGTTGTAATTCTTTCATCGTTATGGGATCCGAAGGAAATTGTAAATGGATGTTCTGTAGTACCAAATCCAACCTTGTTAAGGTCAAGACCGATTGTCTTCATAAGGAAGTATGAGAATTCTTCCTGCTTGTCAAATGGGAAGTCTCCCTTTAAACAGTCATTTGATACCTGTTCCTTTTCACCAATCTTCTTGATTAATGGTACAAGTCTTTCACGGAGTGTACCAAAGAATCTGTCACAGATTTCCTTGTTTAATCCATCTTCATATTCATTGAGCCAGTGGTCATAGGAATCCTTTTCTGGATCAGTATATGCTGCAAACTTCTTCTGAGTTTCAAAAATCTTTTCAAGGATTGGTTCAAATAAAGCGAAATTGCTTTCTTCCTTTGCTGTATGCCATACATCGTCAGCTTCAACAAGAAGTCTCTGATATTCAACATATTCATCCATAGGAATCTTCTGAGTATCCTTGATGCTCTTAAAGAGAATTTCTACCTGTCTCTTTTCCTTTTCGGTGAGTTCTTCCTTCTTTTCATCAAGGAATGTAAGGAGTTCTACTGTTTCCTTTCCTGTTGTAAGAAGGTACATTTCTTCACTCAATACTGAAAGAGTCTGTGCTCTGTTTTCAGCAACTCCCTTTGGAGCAGTTGTAACGCCATCGTAGAATATGAGTGCTGTAGCATGGTTGTATGCACTCAGTTTTGCCTGAAGTTTCTTGAGCCCTGCTCTTGCTTCTTCTAAAGTCATTTTCATATCCTCCTGATATATTTTAATATTTATCCTAAAAGTCTCTGTGTTTCGTAAAGCTTCTTGTAGACACCATCAAGTGCCATAAGCTCATCGTGAGTACCGCTTTCGATAATATTACCACCATCAACAACTACGATTCTGTCACTGTCCTTTATAGTTGCAAGACGGTGAGCAATCATAACTGTAGTTCTGCCCTTTGAAAGCTTCTTGAATGATTCCTGGATGAGAGCTTCAGTAATTGAGTCAAGGGCTGAAGTTGCTTCATCAAGAATAAGGATTGGTGGGTTCTTTAAAAAGATTCTTGCAATTGCAACTCTCTGCTTCTGACCTCCTGAAAGAAGTGTTCCACGTTCTCCTACATATGTGTCAAATCCCTGTGGCATGTTCATGATGTCATCATAGATTTCTGCACGCTTTGCAGCTTCAATTACTTCTTCGTATGTTGCACTTGGCTTACCATACTTTATATTTTCAAAGATTGTATCAGCAAAAAGGAATACATCCTGCTGAACAATACCGATATACTTTCTGATTGAACTCTTTGTCAGGTCTCTTAAGTCAATTCCATCTATTGTGATTGAACCGCTGTCTACATCATAGAATCTTGGAATAAGCTTTGAAATTGTTGATTTACCGCCTCCGGAGTGACCAACAAGTGCTACACATTCGCCAGGCTTTATGTCAAGGCTTACACCATGAAGTACTTCTTCACCTTCGTTGTAGCTGAATCTTACATCCTTAAGTTCAATCTTTCCCTTTACATCATCTAAATCCTTTGCATCTTCCTTTTCAACAACTGTAGGCTTTGTTCTCATTACATCGATGAAACGGCGGAGTCCTGCAATACCACCAGCAAGCATTTCAGCAAGAGTTGAAATGTTTCTTATTGGTGTTACGAATGTAGTGATATAGAGCATGAACATGATAAGGTCGATATAGTTAAGCTGTTCTCCCATGATGAGATATCCGCCAACAGTTAAAACTGCAATCTGGAAGAAGCAGAGGAAGAAGTCAAGGGATGAACCGAATACACCCATAGCCTTCTGGAACTCAACCTTTGCATCACGGTAAAGCATATTTGACTTGTCAAATCTTTCAAAGCCAACTGCACCATTATCAAATGCCTTTGACGTCTTCATGCCTGAGATTGTGGATTCAATATCTGAGTTGATTGAACCAAGCTTTACCTTTACGTTTCTTGATGCTGTAGTCATTCTGCCACGGCATGAATATACGATAAGGAAAGAAACAGGAAGTACAATCATAACTACAAGAGCAAGACGCCATTCAACATTGAACATGGCAATAAGTGCTCCGATTATTGTTGCACATGAGATAAGTACATCTTCTGGACCATGGTGAGCAAGTTCAGTTACTTCGAAGAGGTCTGATGTTACTCTGCTCATAAGAACTCCAGTTCTGTTCTGATCATAGAAATCAAAATCCAGTGTCTGCATATGACGGAAGAGATCTCTTCTTATGTCTGTTTCTACCATGGCACCGAATCTGTGTCCGATATATACAACGATGTACTTTAAAAATGCTCTGATTACATAGGCAATAATTACAATTGCCATAAGAGTAAAGAATGCTCTGTAGGCATTCTCTGGAAGAAGGTCATACATTGCATGACGTGAAATGAGCGGATATGCAATGTCCACTGCTGCAGTCAGAAGGGCACAGCCCATGTCAATTGCGAAGAACTTCTTATGTGCTCCAAAGTACGAGAAGAAGATTTTAAACATTGACTTACTGTAATCTTTTTCTTTTTTCATAAATTCTCCTTATATCATTAAATATCCCCTTCTTTCGAAGGGGCAGAAATATTAACTAGAATTCTCTTACCTTCTCATCACCCTTACCAGGTTTTCTGACCTTGATATGTGAAAGCTGAAGGAGTCCAAGTACTGAAAGAAGTACCAGGTAGAGGAATGACAGATGGTCTCCCATAAATCCACGGAATGCAAGAAATACAGGAACAACGAAAGCTGAGAATGTAACAGGAAGACCTGTATATACCTTTCTCTTCAGGTCAGTTTCCTTCTGACGGTTCTCTTCCATTACATTGAAATATGCAAGACGAATTACACCGCAGAGCATATAGAGTGCAAGGATAACATAACCTGCAAGTGTTCTTACTCCAACGGCAAACCCCAGAATTGCGGGGAAAACATTGAAGCAGACAAGGTCGCAGAGTGAATCTATCTGAATTCCGAATCTTTTTTCATCATCAGTTCTGTCTGTTTTTGTTCTTGCAATCTTTCCATCAAACATATCGCATATGCCTGAAAAGAGAAGACAGAGAATTGCAAGAGTAATACGGCCATTAAGAGCACTGAAAATGCCCATGGCAGTCCCGAAAAGACCGATATACGTAAGTATAACGGTATAGTTATAGAAACCTAACAAATTAAGCACGCTCCTTATCAAAATATATCTGCAGAATATATTTTATCCCTTTTTCCTTACTTTTTCAAGTATGGATACAATGCGGTTTCTGTCATAGATTACAGGTACAGGATATACAGGATTTGCTTCCTTTAGTGCCCAGGTGCAGATTGTATCATAGTCCCTCTCATCTATTTCACTGAAACATTCAGGGATATTCATACGCTTTCCCATTTCTTCAATATGGGAAATGAAATTGAGTGCTCTTTCCTCTTCAGTATTTCCTGATATGCCAGTTATTTCTGCAAGTCTTGAAAGCTTTGGATATACTGCTTTTCCATAGTCACGAAGAACTACAGGAAGAAGAACTGCATTTGCTCTTCCATGAGGAATATGATAGAGTCCTCCCAATGTGTGAGCAATGGCATGAACATATCCTACCCCTGCTCTTGTAAAGGCAAAGCCGGCTTTTAAGGATGCCTGAAGCATGTTTTCTCTTGCAGAAATATCAGTTCCATTAAGATATGCCTTTTCAAGATTTTCGAATATGAGTTTTACTGCATCTTCTGCTTCTCTTAAACTTTCCTCAGTATTATATGTCCAGCATATATATGCTTCCACTGCATGGGTTAATGCATCCATTCCTGTTTCAGCTGTTGTCTTTGGTGACAGTCCAATTGTAAGTCCTGGATCAAGCACTGCATATGATGGAACAATTCTTAAGTCCATTATTGCTTTCTTTCTACCTGTACTGTCATCTGTAATTACTGCAGCTATTGTTGTTTCTGAACCTGTACCTGCAGTTGTAGGAACAGCAATCATTAAAGGAAGTTTTCCATTTACTTTAAGTAGACCCTGGAGATCCTTTACTTTCTTTTTAGGGCATGCGATGAGTGATGCTGCAGCCTTTCCTGCATCCATGGGTGATCCTCCACCAAAAAGGATAAATGAGTCACACTTTTTACATAGATAAAGTTCCTTTATCTTTTCAGCAGTTGAACTTTTAGGGTCAGCCTCTACATCTTTATATATTTCATATGATATTTTCTTTTCATCAAGATATGAAAGAAGTTCCGGTACAAGACTTAATCTGATATGTGGTCCACATACAATTAAAGGTTTCTTCTTTCCTTCCTTTAAAAGAATTTCAGGAACGTTCTTAAGTGCTCCCTCTCCTTTAATAATCTCTGGTCTTTTCCACTTCAGGAATCTTGCTCCTATATTGAATACAAACTGGAATGTCCTAATATATGCTTTCATGTATCTTCCCTCCATATATATGTATATCATAAATACAGGTTTTATGATACAATAACCCGTGTTAAGGAGTAAGAAATTGTTTTTAAGAAACGGACTAAAAACTACATTAAGAGCAAAAGGAAGAACCTTCCTCTTTATATGCCTTATCACGGTTCTCACACTCTCAATGATACTTGGTGCAGGAATAAATCTCTACTGTGACAACGCTGTAAAGGAAAGCAACACCTACTATAAATCTATTGGTGTACTTGAATACATGGGTTCAGAATATCCCAGTGATACATATATGGATTCCTATGCAAGAAAAGCAGAATCCCTCATTCCTTTTGATGAGATAAAAAAGCTTGATGGTGTGCTTGACTATTCACCAAATACAAGAACCCTTACCTATCTTCCAGGCTACACAAGAAAGGATAACAACCTTCCATATAAGGAGAGTGCAGTTCTTGTTGTAACACATATTGCGCCACTCTATGTCTTAAGGGACTTTCCATGTGAACCCGATACACCTGGTGCAAAGTATGCTGGCGATATGGGATATGTAGTAGAAAAAGAAGTATTCTCCCACTACACAGCAGTTATTTCAGAAACCCTCTACTCCTATGATTCAAAGGATGGAATAATCATCAACTTCATCCCGCCTGATGATATGGAGTTCAGCTATACTGACAGGTTCCTTGTTCACGGCTCCTTCATATCTCTTAAATCATCAACATTTCAGAATGGACTTAAGACTTTCTCTGTTAAGGAATTTCAGGATAGCAGTGATAAACCATATCACCTGCTTTCATCAAAGGATGATCCCCTTTTAAGGGAAGGCGTTTTCTTTAACTATGCTGAAAAGTACAGAACATGCAACAACTTTGTAACAGTAAAAAATGCCAGTGACCTTCAGTACATGAGAGAGTTCCATCAGGGAACACTTTACCTTACATCCGGTACGCTTCCTGAAAAGAATGACAGTACTTCCTGCGTAATCTCCAGGGATATTTCAGACAGACTGAATATAAATGTTGGAGATACTGTAACGCTTGATGTTCTTTCATATGATGACAATAACGTATTTGACATATCACTTACAGGTGAAAAACTTGAGCTTACAGTTTCAGGTATCACCAATGACAATGCAAACTATACAGGATATATCTTCAGAAACAATCCTGATGAAAGAAATATCCTTTTCGGATACACTCTTGGCACCTTCTATTTTGAAAATGACAGAGCCAAAGAGTGCATGGTTGAAATTGAAAAACTTCTTCCTGAAAACACAAGAATAGTTCTCTATGACCAGGGCTACTCCTCCTTTGTTGGAGCATTTGAAACAGTAAAACTTACCTCAAAGGTAATCCTCTATGTGACCGGTCTTGCAACATTTACTGTGCTTCTTCTCTTCTCCTACCTCCTTATTGGACGTCAGAAAGAGACAGTGAAGAACCTCATATACTTTGGTACACCAAAGAAGGATATATCTATATGGATGCTTTCAGGTACCCTCTTCATAACGGCAGTAAGTACTCTGCTTGGACTTGTTGCAGGATACTTTACACTTCCTGCAGTACTTAATCTTGTGTCTCTCCTTACAAATTCACTTCACAGCACTTCCCTTCGCTACAGTGAAACAACGCTGGGACTTACAAGAGAATTCAATGTGGAACCTGCAATCAGGATTATTCCACTCATATTGATCTGTCTTTCAGTAATCCTTCTTTCACTTCTTTTCTCATACCTTTTCCTTAAGGTTTCATTAAAGAGTGTAACAAGAAAGAAAGGCGTGGCAAATGCTAAAGGAATCACTGGAAAAACTGATACAAGAAGAAGAGGACCAATAAGATTTGCCATGCTCTCCATTAAGCGTGGAGGACTGAGAACAATAGTAGTACCGGAAGTATCCCTCGTTCTTACAGTCGTTATTATCCTTCTTTCATCTGTCTACCAGGGCTACAGCAACACACTGGATAGTTCCATGGACAGTATTTCAAAGGAAGGATATGTATCAGACCTTTCAGGCGAAAGATATTTTAATCTTGCACTCAACATCGAAAATGCAAGAAAAGTAGAAAATCTCAGTTTCATAGAAAACATCTTCCTTTCAGGCCGTATGGACTACTACATACCATCTGAAATGCCTGAGTTCGGTTCAGGAAGTTTTGCTCAGGAGCATCAGAACGAGTGGATTGCAATGCAGCCAGATCTTGTAATGGTAAACAGCCTTAAAGGTGCAAGAGAGTTCTACTACACATATGCCAATGTTACATATCTTGATGGATATGATGAAAGCATATTTACTGAAGACTACAGAATGATTCATGATATCTATGGACTGAAGAGTATGGATGAATTACCAGTCTATCCAGCAGTCATGAACTCCCACTTTATGGAGAGTCACAGCCTTTCCCTTGGAGACGAAATAACAGTTATTGCAAGATTCATGGGAGAACGTGACAGCTACGTGAAAATGAAAGCTGTTGGAGTCTACTCTGGAATCGGAGATACGGATAATATCTATCTCCCACTTTCTGCATACTGCAGTCCTGAACTTCTTAAGGAGAATCCAGAGTATGAGAACAGTAATATAAACCATATAAGGTTTGTAAAGGACAGAGAAACACTCAATGCCTACCTCTACAAGCACCTTACATTCTCAACCTGCAGATTCTTTATAAAAGAAAATGTAAAGATAGATAATGCAAGAAAAGAACTTATGGAAGGGAACTACACTTCACCTGGCCATATGTCATCAAACAGAACTACTGTAATATTCAGAGATGCTGAAATAGTTGAACTGTCCAATACCCTTGGGCGTCAGGTAATCCTTGGAAAGGTAATCCTCGTCCTTATCATTTCAGTTATAGCTATTATCTCTTATGTAATATCCCACCTTATGATTAACGGAAGAAAGAATGAATTCCTCATAATGCGTGGATTTGGTGTAAGGAAAAAGGATGTATTCCTCTCCTTCTTCCTTGAACAGATGATTCTTGTTCTTGCAGGATTCATAATTGGACTTTTAAGTCTCATATTTACAAAAGCCTTTGGAATGCTTGAAGCACTTTCAATCTTAGGCTTCCTTTTATCCTATGCCTTAGGATGCGCTCTGGAAGTGAGAGCAATCGGAAAAACAAACCTTATGGACCTTATGTCAGTCAAAGGAGAATAGCAGATGGAAAAACTTGTTTTAGACAATGTGAAATACACATACAGAAGTGAATACCAGGAAGTAAATGCCCTAAAGGGCATCTCCTTCGAATTTGTACCTGGAAAAATCTATTCCATCATGGGTACATCAGGTTCAGGTAAAACTACCCTTCTTTCCCTTATGGCAGGACTGGATACTCCAACTGAAGGAAGCATCATACTTGATGACGTGAAAACTGAAGATATGGATCTTGAAGAGTACAGACGTGAAAAGGTATCTGTAATCTATCAGGACTTCAGACTCTTCCCTCTCCTTACAGTTGCAGAAAACATCATGTATCCTATGGAGCTTAAAGGAATGAAAAGTAAAGATGCTCTTTTAAAAGCTAAAGAGCTTATCACAAAGGTTGGACTTAAGGAAGAGTATCTCAATAGGTTCCCTTCAATGCTTTCCGGTGGCGAACAGCAGAGAGTGTCAATTGCAAGAGCTCTTGGCATGAATACAAAGCTTCTTCTTGCTGATGAACCTACAGGAAACCTTGATACAAAGAATACAGATAACATTATTGATATTCTTCTTTCCCTCGCCCATAACGACAGCTACTGCGTAATTGTGGTTACTCACGATGAAGATCTTGCAGAAAAAACAGACGAAGTGCTTCACATCATCGACGGTTTAAGGGTCGAAAAATAATTGTTCGGAATATATCGAACAATTCAACCGTCAGACAGATGTATTTGTTCGTTTTTGTTGTACAATATAAAAAACATGCTATTTTTTGTTTGACAATACAATAATCTATGTTAAAGTATAGTCAAACTCCAAAAAA
>JAKSSM010000055.1 GCA_024403065.1 Clostridia bacterium
CAGGGCATTCCGGTTGGTGGATATACAAAGCTTGTTTCAAATATGCTTGAAGGTATCGATGTTGAACTTTCAGTAGATTTCCTTAAGGAAAGAGAAAAGTATTCAGGAATAGCTGAAAAGATTATCTATACAGGCGCAATTGACGGATACTATGACTACAGACTTGGTGAACTGGAATACAGAACACTCAGATTTGAAAATGAAGTTTTGGATATGCCTAATTTCCAGGGAAACGCAGCAGTAAACTACACTGACAGAGAAACTCCGTTTACAAGAATAATTGAACACAAGTGGTTCGAATTCAACACTGAAGCAGAGAAGACTGTAATCACTAGAGAATATCCACAGGACTTCAAGAAAGGTGACGAACCATATTATCCAATAAATGATGAAAGAAACGAGAAACTCTTTAAAGAGTACAGGGAACTTTCATTAAAGGAAGATAACGTAATTTTCGGTGGTAGACTTGGTGAATACAAGTATTACGATATGGATCAGGTAATACTTTCTGCACTGAACAGAATGAAAGAACTTGGAGCATAGATAATGCAGAAAAAAATAATTGCTGTTTTACTGTCGTTTCTACTCATATTTTCACTTGTATCATGTGGGAAAACTGAAGAGGATAAAAGAACAGCAGTCGTATGTCTTGAATATTTTTCATATGACTGGGCAAGGAACATCATAGGGGATGATGACAGCATAAACCTTATCCTTCTTAACAGAACTGGAAAGGATATGCACAGTTTTGAACCAAGCGTAAAGGATCTTGCTGTTATTTCAGGAGCTGACCTTGTAGTATGCCTTGGCGGTATATCTGAGGAGTGGCTTATAGAATTTGCTGAAAAGAATGGTGTAGAACTCTTTATGCTTATGGATGCATTTCTTGAAAGTGATATATCTTCAGGCTATGAACTTGACCCGGAAGATATAGATGAGCACATTTTCCTTTCTACGGAAATCCCAGTTGCTGTAATACCAGAACTTGAAGAGGCACTTACAGGTGTGATGCCTGAAAAAGGAGACATATTCAGAGCCAACAGTGAAAAATACTGCAGTATGATAAGTGAACTTGGTGAAGCAGATTTTAAAGGAAAGCACGTAATCGTTGCTGACAGATATCCTTTTGAATATCTTTCAGACGACCTTGGCTTTACATTTGCTGCGGCTTTTGATGGCTGTTCATCAGAAACTGAAGCAAGTTTCAGTATAATTGTTGAGCTTGCTGAAGAACTTAAAAACAGTTATGTAAATACAGTTTTTATTCTTGAAAATTCAGATAAGAAACTTGCAGAGCAGATTATCTTTACATCAGGAAGAAATGATGTAAAGATTGAAGAACTGAATTCAGTTCAGTCAGTATCGGAAAAGGATATTGAAAATGGAATAACATACTATTCACTTCTTAAAGAGGATATAGAAAAAATCGGGAGTCTTTAAATAAAGGATGGAATTATTACGAGTAAAAGACCTTTGTCTTGGCTATGAAAACGAAATAGTGGTAAAAGATCTCAACTTCACCATTGCATGTGGGGACTACTTCTGTATTGTAGGGGAAAACGGTTCCGGAAAGTCTACTCTTGTAAAGACTCTTCTCGGGCTTGAAAAACAGATTTCTGGTGAAATAGAACTTCTTAACGGTCTTAAAAGAAATGAAATAGGATACCTTCCTCAAAAAACTGAAGTAAACAGTGACTTCCCATCATCTGTTTATGAGATTGTTCTTTCAGGCTTTGTTGGAAGTATGGGTTTTAGACCATTCTACACGAAGAAGGAAAAAGAAAAGGCCATGGAAACCATGGAGCTTCTTGGAATAGAAGATCTTAAGGATAAATCATATATGAAGCTTTCCGGAGGGCAGCAGCAGAGAGTACTTCTTGCCCGTGCTCTTGTTTCATCAAAGAAGCTTCTTATAGTTGATGAACCTGTAACTGGACTTGATGTAAATGCAACATTTGAGATGTATGGTCTTATACGTCACTTGAACCACAATCTTGGAGTAACAATTGTAATGATTTCTCATGACAAGGTTGCTGTAGACGAATATGCAAATCATGTTCTTACTCTTGGAAAGGAGGTATCATTCAGATGATGAGTGAACTTTCTTTATATTTCAGCTATCCTTTTGTAAGATATGCCTTTATCTGCGGTGTCCTCATTTCCATGTGTGCTGCACTTCTTGGTGTAACACTGGTGTTAAGAAGATATTCATTTATGGGTGACGGACTTTCACATGTGGCATTTGGCGCTCTTGCGGTATCTGCTGTACTTTCTGTTACAAATGATCTTCTTATTGTAATACCTGTTACAATGATTACTGCAATTCTTCTTCTCGGACTTACAGAAAAGAAGAAAATAAAAGGGGACAGTGCTCTTGCAATGATGTCAGTATCAGCTGTTGCTGTAGGATATATTCTTCTTAATGTATTCTCGACATCTGCCAATATTTCAGGGGATGTATGTTCTTCACTTTTCGGTTCTACATCGATACTTACCCTTACAAAGCAGGATGCGGTATTTGCATTTGTTATGACAGTTGTAGTTGGAGTACTTTTTGTCCTGATCTACAACAAGGTGTTTACAATCACATTTGACAGAAACTTCTCAAAGGCAACAGGCGTAAATGTAGGACTTGCAAATCTGATTCTTTCAGTAATAATTTCAATTGTAGTTGTAATGTCCATGAGGCTTGTTGGAGCACTGCTTACATCAGCAGTTATCATTTTCCCGGCCTTATGTTCCATGAGACTTTTCAGTTCATTCAGAAATGTAACAATATCATCAGTCGTAATCGGAATGATCTCATCAGCGTTTGGTATTGTGCTTTCAATTCTTCTTTCAACTCCGGTTGGAGCAACAATCGTAGTTGTAGATCTTTTGATATATATTGCTGTTACAGTAATTAAAAAATAGAGGAGGTAGTGTTTTGGATAATAACGAAATGAAATATTCATATGATGCCAGTGCTTATGAACCAAAGCCTGAACCAGCAGCTGTTGAATATGCAGTTAAAAAAGAAAAGAAGGGAATCCCAGGATTTGTTAAGGCGATTTTAATAATTGCTGCAGTTATCATAGGAGTAATAATAATTGCAACAGTAGTGCTTGACAGAGTTGAGAATTCCATTGGTTCAATCTTCGGTACAGGTACTTCATCAAATAACGTTGTACTCGGTTACAAGGAAGACTATATTGCAACAGTCTATGTTGAAGATGAAATTGCATCAACTACAGCAGGTTTATACAACCATGAGTATATTATGAATGCAATTGATGCACTTAAGGATGATGAAAAGAATAAAGGACTCATTCTCTGGATCGATACTCCTGGTGGAAGCGTGTATGCATCCGATGAACTTTATCTCAAGCTTAAAGAATACAAGGCGACAGGAAAACCAATCTATTCATCATACCAGAATCAGTCAACTTCAGGTGGATACTATATCTCATGCTTAAGTGACAAGATCATTGCAAACAGAAACTGCTGGACTGGCTCTATAGGAGTTACAATGGGTTCATATATTGAAGTATCTGGACTTCTTGAAAAACTTGGAATCAAGGTAAATACAATTACTGCAGGAAAGAACAAGGCTATGGGAAGCAACTACGAGGAAATGACTGCCGAACAGCGTGCTATCCTTCAGTCACTTGTAGACGAATCATATGAGCAGTTCACTGGAATCGTTGCTGAAGAAAGAAAGATGGATATCAATAAGGTTATCGAACTTGCAGACGGAAGGGTATATACTGCAAAGCAGGCTCTTGAAAATGGTCTCATTGATGAAATCGGTACATATGAGGATACAATTGATGAAATGAGCAAACTTCTTAAGAATGATGACATTATGATTGTTGAGTTCAGAACTGAAGCGGTAGGCGGCGGATATCTTTCTCTCTTTGGTGAATCAAATATTACATCAAAGTCACAGATAGAAGAACTGCTTGCGCTTAATGAAACATTCACTGTTTCATACATGTCACAGATCAGAAAATAGTACAAATGAGGGGTGAATTTACCCCTCATTTTTTGTTTTGTGCATGTACAACAAAAACTTTTAAAAAAATAGTAGAAAAATACAAAAATGTGCTTGACATATATTAAAAGCAAGAGTATTATACGTGTATACTTAAAGAAAGGAAGCAAAATATGACAGTTTTAACAAACCTACTCATCGTCATTAGCATTATTATTATCGTCCTCGGTATTATTAAGGATGATATTTGTTATGTTGTGAGATAGTAGTTCATGTTTTGTAGATTTTTTAAGAAATGAATTTGGTAGCTCGCAACAAAGGTTGCGAGCTTTTCTTTTTGAGGAGGAGAAAAAATGAAAAAGAGTACATTCAAAAAAGTAGTAGTCATGGTCCTTGCACTCTGCATGGCATTCGCAATGGCAGCATGCGGAAGCAAGGATGAACCAAAAACAGAAGCAAAATTAGTAATCGGCGGTATCGGACCAACAACTGGTGGTGCTGCTGTATACGGACTTGCAGTTAAGCAGGGTGCTGAAATCGCTGTAGAAGAAATCAATGCTAAGGGTGGCCTTCAGATCGAATACATGTTCGAAGATGACACACACGACGCAGAAGTTGCTGTTAACGCTTACAACAAGTTAATGGACAAGAAGATGCAGCTCCTTATGGGAACAGTAACAAGCTCTCCATGCGTAGCAGTATCAGCTAAGACTTACAAGGACAGAGTATTTGAACTTACTCCATCCGCTTCAGCTCCAGCAGTTACTGAAGGTAAAGACAACGTATTCCAGATGTGTTTCACAGACCCTAACCAGGGAAAGACAGCTGCAGACTATATCTCAGCTAATATGTCAGGTAAAAAGGTTGGCGTAATCTACAACAGCTCAGATGCTTATTCAACAGGTATCGTTGATGGTTTCAAGGCAGAAGCTGCAGTAGTAGGACTCAGTGTAGTTGCTTATGAAGCATTCCCATCAGACGACACAGCAAACTTTGATACTCAGATCAAGGCTTGTATGAACGCAGGTGCTGACTTAGTATTCCTTCCAATTTACTACACTCCAGCATCATTAATCCTTAGCCAGTCAAAGGCTTTAAACTACGCTCCATTATTCTTCGGATGTGATGGTTTAGATGGTATCTTAGCATTAGAAAACTTTGATCTTTCATTAGCTGAAGGCGTTTACTTAATTACACCTTTCAACCCTTGGACAACAGGTAAGGATTTTGCTGATAAGTATCAGGCAAAGTATGGTGAAATGCCTAACCAGTTCGCTGCAGACGCATATGACTGTATCTATGCTCTCTACAACGCTTTCCAGGAATCAGGTTGTACAGCTGACATGAGTGCTGCTGATATCTGTGACAAGATGGTTCCATACTTCACAGGATCATTCAAGGTAACTGGACTTACAGGTGCTGATATGGCTTGGGCAAAGAACGGCGAAGTATCCAAGGCTCCTATCGTTGCAGTAATCAAGGATAGCGCTTACGCAGATTTATAATTTATAGAAAGAGAATATGAATTTATTAAGCAATTTAATTAGTGGCTTGGCAATTGGCAGCGTTTACGCTGTCATTGCCTTGGGCTATACAATGGTATATGGTATATCCAAGATGTTGAACTTTGCGCACGGTGACGTTATTATGGTCGGTGCGTATATTTCATTTTGTGCAACAGTCTACTGGAACATGCCTGCATGGGCGGGAATTCTTGTTTCAATGGCATTCTGCACAGTTCTTGGTATTATTATCGAGGGTCTGGCATATAAACCTTTAAGAGGTACAGGCTCCCTTTCTGTTCTTATAACAGCAATCGGTGTTTCTTACTTCTTACAGAATGCTGCACTTCTTATTTTCGGAAGTGCTCCTAAGATGTTTACTTCAGTATTCAAAGGCGAAGCATTTGAACTTTTGAATCATCAGCTTGTAATTACTCGTGAAACAGTATTCACATTCAGTATCTGTATTGTCATCATGCTTCTTATGTGGTTCTTTACACAGAAGACAAAGATTGGTAAAGCAATGAGAGCGGTATCAGAAGATAACAATGCTGCAAGACTTATGGGTATTGACGTAAACAGAACAATATCACTTACATTTGCAATCGGATCAATGCTTGCAGCAGTAGCGGGTGTACTTCTCTGCTCAAACTATCCTGTTCTTATGCCAACAACTGGTTCAATGCCTGGTATCAGAGCATTCACAGCCGCAGTATTTGGTGGAATCGGATCAATCCCAGGTGCAATGGTTGGTGGTATCTTACTTGGAATAATCGAAATTTTTGCACGTGCATACATTTCCAGTGAACTTTCAGATGCAATCGTATTTGCTGTGCTTATCATAGTTCTTCTTGTTAAGCCAACTGGTTTACTTGGAAAGAAGATAAGTGAAAAGGTATAGGTGATGATATGAGAAAGAATGGAAAATTAGTGTTATCACCATATAAGAAGAATGAAATCACTGCTTATCTTGTTGTTGTTCTTTTCTTTGGAATAATGGCATCATTAAAGGCAACTGGTGTTCTTTCAAGATCATTAAGCGGCCAGCTTATTCCTATTGCTGCATATATGATTATGGCAGTATCCCTTAACCTTGTAGTAGGTATCAGTGGTGAATTAAGCCTTGGTCATGCAGGCTTTATGTCTGTTGGAGCTTTCACAGGAATTATCACATCACTTTATCTTGCACAGGCTGGTGCACCAACAGTTGTAAGATTTGTTGTTGCAACACTTGCAGGCGGTGTTGCTGCAGGTATTGTAGGCTTTGTTATTGCAATTCCAGTACTCCGTTTAAGAGGAGACTATCTTGCAATCGTAACACTTGCGTTTGGTGAAATCATCAGAAATATTCTTAATGTAGTTTATGTTGGACTTGACAGAAATGGTCTTCATTTCGCAACAACATCTGACATCGCTCTTCTTGAAGGTGGTTCAATGATACTCAAGGGACCTATGGGTGCTATTACCAATGAAGAAATCTCAACACTTCTTGAGGGCTTCATTCTTGTAGTAGTTGCTCTTTTCCTTGCGCAGAACATGCTCAATTCAAGAACAGGAAGAGCAATCATGGCAATCCGTGACAACAGAATTGCAGCTGAATCAATCGGTCTTTCAGTTACAAAATACAAGATGATTGCTTTCGTAGTATCCGCAGTACTTGCAGGATTTGCAGGGGTTCTCTTCGGACTCAACTTCTCATCTCTTGCTCCAGTAAAATTCGGCTTTAACCAGAGTATCCTTATCCTTGTATTCATCGTACTTGGAGGAATCGGAAATATCTGGGGTGGCGTCATTTCTGCAGGCGTACTTACAATTCTTCCTGAAGCACTTCGTCAGTTCTCAGACTACAGAATGCTCGTTTATGCTGTCGTTCTTATTATTGTAATGCTTGTTACAAACAATAAGTCTGTAGGAACATTCATGTCAGGACTCAAGGGTAAGTTAACTTCCAGAAAGAAAGAAGGAGGTGACGACAGTGAGAAGAATTAATGCAGATAAGCATAACTTAAGAAAGAGAGACAGTCAGGACACTATTCAGGGCCGTATGTTCGACAGTAAGGAAATCTTCGGATGGAATGGTAAAGCTGTTGATCATATCATTATTCCTGAAAAGGACAGAGACAAAACTCCAATTCTTGAAATAAAGGGACTTGGTATTGACTTTGGAGGTCTTACTGCTGTAGATGAATTTACAATCAGTGTCGGAAGAACTGAAATCGCTGGTCTTATCGGACCAAACGGTGCAGGAAAGACAACTGTTTTCAACCTTCTTACAAAGGTTTATCAGCCAACACGTGGGACATTCTTCTTTGATGGAGAAGATACTGCTGGTATGACTACTGAGCAGATCTGCCACAAGGGAATCGCACGTACTTTCCAGAATATCAGACTTTTTGACAATCTTACTGTTGAAGAAAACATTATGGTTGCCATGAATGAAAGATTTGAATATGGTTTCTTCGGAAGTCTTATTCATGGACCAAAATACAGAAGGGAAGAGAAGGCTGCAAGAGAAGCAGCTCATCAGTACCTTTCAATTTTCAATATGCAGGGAATGGCAAAATACAAGGCTGGCGCATTACCTTATGGTGCCCAGAGAAGACTTGAAATTCTCCGTGCCCTTGCAACAGGACCAAAAGTTCTCCTCCTGGATGAACCTGCTGCAGGTATGAACCCTAAGGAAACCGCTGACCTTATGGAAAACATCAGAAAGATAAGAGATGAGTTCCAGATTGCCATTATCCTTATCGAGCACGACATGAGTCTCGTTATGAATGTATGTGAGACAATCGGTGTTCTTAACTTTGGACGTGTTATTGCAAAGGGAACTCCTGATGAAATTCAGTCAAATCCAGAGGTAATCGAAGCATACCTTGGTAAGAAAAAGGAGGTAAAGTAATATGAGCGATATTATTCTTAACGTTGATAATATCAACGTATATTACGGAGCTATCCATGCAATTAAAGGTGTTTCATTCAATGTAAGAGAAGGCGAAATAGTAACACTTATCGGTGCCAATGGTGCAGGTAAGTCTACAACTCTTCAGACAGTATCAGGACTTTTAAGAAGTAAGACAGGTTCCATCAGTTTCTATGATGAACCTATTACGAAACTTGAAGCTCACAAGATTCTTAAAAAGGGTCTTGCGCAGGTTCCGGAAGGAAGAAGAATCTTCCAGCAGATGACAGTTCAGGAAAACCTTGAAATGGGTGCATTCACAAAGAAAAACTTCAACTTCAATGAAGCAGTTGAAAGAATCTATGAAGAATTCCCAAGACTCAAGGAAAGAAGAAGACAGGTTGCAGGAACACTTTCAGGTGGTGAGCAGCAGATGCTTGCCATGGGAAGAGCGCTTATGTCTGAACCAAAACTTCTTATGCTCGATGAACCTTCCATGGGACTTGCACCAATCCTTGTTGATCAGATCTTTGAGATTATCAAGTCACTTAATGACAAGGGAACAACGATTCTTCTTGTAGAGCAGAATGCTCAGATGGCACTTTCAATTGCTGACCGTGCATATGTTCTTGAAACAGGAAATGTAACTCTTGAAGGTACTGGAGAAGAACTTTTAAGAAGTGAAAAGGTAAAGAAAGCTTACCTTGGAGAATAGTATTTAAGGCCATGTTTCATGGCCTTTTTTATTTATTTTATGCTTGAAATACACAGTAGTTTGTAATATAATACTAAACGGTGCACTATCGCACCAAATATTTTGATGTGTAGCAAAATGGTTACCGCGATTCCCTGACATAAGGGCCTAATAAGGTGCGGCATTGCTACATGATATAAACCAGGAGGAAAATAAAAATGGCAGTAATTTCAATGAAGCAATTACTCGAAGCTGGTGTACACTTTGG
>JAKSSM010000056.1 GCA_024403065.1 Clostridia bacterium
TTTTCTTGTCCACTTGATAATTCCTTTGTCCAGCCCTTTTACGCTTTCAGGATCAAACTTTCCGTCAAAGAAGTAACATGTAAGACCCTTTGTATGGCTCTTTGAGAAGTTTACATCTCTAAGCTGAGAACGTGCTTCGAAGTTCTGAACATTCATGCCACATGTAAAGATTGTAAAGTTCACCTTATCTTTATACTTCTTTACTGTCTTTTCAAAGACATCAAAACCTCTTATGCCACCCGCGTGAACGCCTCCACCGTAGATAACTGCGGAGTATTCTGAAAGGTCTACTTTTTTTGATTCTTCAAGAGTAAAGATGTCACAATGAAGAGCATCAGCAATATGCTTTGCATATACTTCAGCTGCTCCATATTTTGTTTTGTAAATCACTGCTGCTTTTTTCATAGTTACATTTTCACATTTCCATCGCCAAGAATAGCGATAAGTTTAGCTCTAAGTATTTCAGAAGGTTCTACATTAAGTTCAGCATTTGCCTTAATAATTCCTCCACTCTTTCTGTAGATAAGTACTTCCGTATTTCCTGGGTGCTTGCTTAAAACACTCTTTATCTGTTCTATTGCAATTTCCTCATCAGTATTACCGGAAATCCTGAGTTTAACAGGAGTACCTGTTACAGTTTCCTTTCTTTCCTTTACAGGTGGTTCTTCCCTTCTTCTTTCAAACTTAGGTCTTTCAGGGAAACCATGCTCTGCTGCATCCTGAAGAAGCATGATATCATCTGCAAGTACCTTTGGTGCTTCTCCTTCCTTGAAGTTTAAAGTACCTGATACTGCAATAACATTATCCTGAGTAAGAAGTTCTGACACTCTTTCAAAGACATTTGGGAATACCACTATTTCTGATACACCATACATATCTTCAAGGTCAACGAATGCCATCATCTTTTTCGATTTTGTAACAAGATTCTTTTTACCTGCTACCATTCCTGAAATTACAACCTTCATACCATCACTGATATCAAGGTTTCCCATTTCAGTCATGCCATCTTCATCTGCCTCATCTGTCAGAAGATCAAGGGTACTGATTGTAGACACCTTATCTATCATCGCACTATAGTCATTAAGCGGATGTCCTGTAAGGTATACTCCAAGCATTTCCTTTTCAAGAGCAAGTTCAAAATCCCTTGTGAATGGTCTTATATCAGGAAGTTTCTTTTCAAAGACACTGTCTCCTGCAAGTTCAAAGAGTGATACCTGACCTGAGATATTACGCTTGTTCTCATCCTGAACTGACTCCAGTATTCCTTCATAGGCCGCAAGAAGTGCTGCACGGTTCTTTTCTATATCGTCAAGTGCTCCAGCCTTGATTAAACTTTCAAGACTCTTTCTGTTTACAACAGAAGTGTCAAGATTCTGAATAAACGTATGAATATCAGCTGGAAGTCCATTAGCCTTTCTGGATCTTACAATCTCGTCAATTACATTTGTTCCGACATTCTTTACAGCAAGAAGACCGAATCTGATTTTTCCATCCTGTACAGTAAACTTTCTTTCGCTGTAGTTTACTGATGGAGGTAAAACATCAATTCCCATATCTCTTGCATTTCTTATATACTTGGCAGTATTTGAGACATTTCCCATAACTGAAGAAAGAAGAGCTGCCATGAATTCAACAGGATAATATCTCTTGAGATATCCTGTTTCATAGGCAAGAACAGCATAAGCTGCAGCATGGGATTTGTTGAATGCGTATGATGCAAAGGTTGCCATATCATTGAATATTTCAGTTGCAGCTTCTCTTGATACGCCGTTTCTTAAACATCCAGGAACATCGATTTCATCCCCGTTCATCTTACCGTTTATGAAATATTCCTTTTCCTCTTCCATTACAGAATGCTTCTTTTTTGACATGGCACGACGAACAAGGTCGGCACGTCCAAAGGAGTATCCTGCAAGGTCTCTTACTATCTGCATTACCTGCTCCTGATAGATAAGGCATCCATATGTTACGTCAAGTATTGGAGCAAGTTTTGGAGTTACATATTTGATTTTTGATGGGTCCTTCTTGTTTTCAAGATACTTTGGAATTGAATCCATTGGGCCTGGTCTATAGAGGGAGATACCGGCTACGATATCTTCGAAGCAGCTTGGTTTAAGCTTCTTCATGAAGTCTGTCATGCCACCTGATTCAAGCTGGAATACTCCAAGTGTATTACCCTGTGAAATCATTTCATATACACCTGGGTCATCATAATCCATCTTTGAGAAATCAATCTTGACATTATGATTTTTCTCAATAAGATTGATTGCATCATTGATGACAGAAAGGTTTCTTAAACCGAGGAAGTCCATCTTGAGGAGTCCAAGTTCTTCTATTGTTGTCATTACAAACTGTGTTGCAAGACCCTTGTCAGATGCATAGAGTGGTACATATTCATCGATTGGGAGCTTTGAGATTACAACACCTGCAGCATGTGTTCCTGCCTGTCTAGGCATACCTTCAACTGCTTTTGCAATGTCTATTACATTCTTTACTTCAGGATCTGTATCATAGAGTTTCTTAAGTTCAGAGTTATCCATGTTCATGGCATCATCAATTGTGATATTAAGTGCAAAAGGTACAGCCTTTGCCATAATATCAGCCTTTGCGTAGGATACTCCAAGAGCTCTCGCAACGTCACGGATTGCCTGCTTTGCCTTCATGGTACCAAAAGTAATGATCTGGGATACACGTCCCTCACCATACTTTTCCTGTACGTAGTCTATTACTTCCTTTCTTCTTTCATCCATGAAGTCAACGTCGATATCAGGCATTGATACACGTTCAGGATTCAGGAATCTTTCGAAGATAAGGGTATATTTGATTGGGTCAATTTCAGTGAGTTTAAGACAGTATGAAACAAGGGAACCTGCAGCAGAACCTCTTCCAGGTCCTACAACAATTCCATGTGTCTTTGCATAGTTTATGAAATCCCATACTATGAGGAAATATTCCACATATCCCATGGTTTCAATAGTGCTTAACTCATAGTTCAGTCTGTCCTTGAGTGGATCAGGCTTTCCATCGTTATATTCAACACCATATCTTTCAAGAAGTCCTTTATAGCAGAGTTCTCTTAAGTATTCAGTGTTTGTTTTTCCATCTGGTGCCTTGAATTCCGGAAGATGATATTTGCCGAATTCAAAGTCAAAGTTGCACTTTGCTGCAACCTCGTTTGTATTGTCAACAGCTTCAGGGCAGTAACTGAAAATCTTTCTCATTTCAGATTCACTCTTAAGATAGAACTCATCGTTTGGGAAACGCATTCTGTTCTCGTCATCAAGAGTTGTTGCTGTCTGAATTGCAAGAAGAACATCATGATATGATGCATCTTCCTTTCTTACGTAGTGAACGTCATTTGTTGCAACAAGCTTTAGGTCAAGTTCTGAAGCAAGTTTCTTCATGCCAGGAAGAATATGCATTTCCTCTTCAAGGCCCTGGTCCTGAAGTTCAAGATAGAAATCTTCTCCGAATATTTCCTTTAATGCTGCTGCTTCAGCCTTTGCTCCTTCATAGTCATTATTAAGGAGTTTGTTCTGAATAGTACCAGCAAGACATGCTGAAAGACATACGAGTCCCTCCTTATGGGCACGCAGTACGTCCTTATCGATACGTGGTTTATAGTAGAAACCGTTTGTATAACCTTCTGATACTATTTTTATAAGGGACTTGTATCCCGTTTCATTTTTGGCAAGCAAAATCAGGTGACCCTGTTTTTTGTCCTGCTCACTTGTTTTGTCTGTGTACTTTCTTGCTGCAGTATATACTTCGCATCCAATGATTGGCTTTATTCCCTGTTTTTTGCATTCCTTGTAGAAGTCTACTACCCCGAACATAACGCCGTGGTCTGTGATTGCAAGAGAATCCATACCAAGTTCCTTGGCACGGGTAACCACATCCTTGATTCTTGCTGCACCATCAAGAAGACTGTATTCAGTGTGTACGTGTAAATGTGTAAAACTCATAATGTGTTATTATATCATATTTCAGTATTTCTTAAAAGTAATATACTCATTTCCTTTCCATGATACTATCTGTAATGTCCAATAAAAATGCCATTGTGTTTGCTACTGCGTACAAATTGCAATTTTTGTATTTCAAAATAACTTTTTCTTCCTAACATACATATTATATGTTAAAATTATAAGGTAAAATATTTCACATTAAGAATGAGTGAACACAATGAAAAAAACGCTAAAAGTATTACTCGTTATTCTTCTTGTAGTACTGCTTGTATTAGGATCATATGTGGCTTATGTATTCATTTCATACCACAGAATTCCTGATAATCAGAAGCTTTCTGTTGAAGGCAAAGGAACAGTAAAAGAACTCTTCCCTGAAAGTGAATATGAAATCACTTCATGGAATATCGGCTTTGCTGCCTACCTTCAGGACTATGGTTTCTTTATGGATGGAGGAACAGAATCACGAGCATATTCCAAGGAATCAGTAGTTGAAAATATGGATGATATTTCAAAGAAACTTGCATCCTATGATTCAGATTTCTATTTCCTTCAGGAAGTGGATTTCGATGCTACAAGATCCTATCACGTTGACGAAAGAGAGATTGTTTATGACAAGGTATTCGGTGACAGCTACAGCCATGTATTTGCACAGAACTACGATTCACCTTACCTTATGTATCCTGTATTTAGACCACATGGTGCATCCAAGTCAGGAATTATCACTGCAGCAAAGGCTGAACTTGGTGACTCCTTAAGAAGAAGTCTTCCAATTCAGACTGACTTCCATAAACTTCTTGACCTTGACAGATGCTATTCAATTACAAGAGCAAAAGTTTCAAACGGAAAAGAACTTGTACTTGTAAATTTCCACCTTACAGCATATACATCTGACCCAACTGTTATTTCAAATCAGATAATGATGCTTAACGATGAACTTGTAGAAGAATACAGCAAAGGAAACTATATAATTGCAGGTGGAGATTTCAACTCCGACCTTCTCAAGTCTTCAGCCGATATTTTTGGAGTTTCCGGTGAAGACTACAACTGGGCTAAACCTTTCCCAATCGAAAAAATGTCACAGGATCTTACACTCTATGCTCCATTCGATGAATCAAATCCTGTTCCATCATGCAGAAATGCAGATGGTCCATACGATAAGGAAACACAGTTCCAGATTACAATTGACGGATTCCTTTGTTCAAATAATATTGAAGTTACATACTGTAACGTAATTGACAATCAGTTCCTGAACTCGGATCACAACCCTGTTCAGATGAAATTCATTTTACATTAGTAGGAGGACACTATGATTTATTTCCTTTCAGATTACTCACTTGGTGCACATCCTCAGGTTCTGAAAGCACTGGAGGAATCAAATTTTGAACACACAGATGGTTACGGTCACGACCACTTCTCTGATGAATGCGAAGCACTTATCAGAAAGATGATTGGAAAAGAAGATGCAAAGGTATACTTCTTTGTAGGTGGTACACAGGCAAACGTAATCACTATTACATCAATGTTAAGACCTTACGAAGGAGTTATTACTCCAAGAACAGGTCATATCTATGTTCATGAAACAGGCGGAATCGAAATGCACGGAAACCGTGTATTCGCAGCTGAAACAGATGATGGAAAACTTACACCAGCTGCCATTGAAAAGATGATGCTTCTTCACGAAGATGAACACACAGTAATTCCAAGAGCAGTATCCATCACAAATCCAACAGAAAATGGTGGAGTATACAGACTTGAAGAACTTGAAGAATTAAGAAAGTGCTGCGATAAAAACGGTCTTTACCTCTATATGGATGGTGCAAGACTTGGAACTGCACTCACTTGGCCAGGCACAAATGTTACAATCAGGGATATCGCAAGACTCTGCGATGCATTCTATATCGGAGGAACAAAGCTTGGTGCCCTTTTCGGAGAAGCAATGGTTCTCTGCAATCCTGAATTTGACCGTGACTTCAGATATATCATGAAGCGTGGTGGTGGTCACCTTGCTAAAGGAAGACTTATCTCAGTTCAGATGAAGGCACTCCTTGAAGGAGAAGAAAACTCACTCTACTTTGAAATCGCAAAGAGAGAAAACGAAAAAGCAATCAGAATTTCTACAGAAATTACAAAACTTGGATACAAACTCTGGCTTCCACATGAAACAAACCAGGTATTTGTTATCGTTGACAACAAGAAAATTGAAGAACTCCAGAAGAACTTCATGTTCTATGTATGGACACCATTTGATGAAACATCTTCAGTAATCCGTCTTGTAGCCAACTGGAATACTAAGGACGAGGAAATCGATGCTCTTCTTGAAGCATTGAAGTAATTTATGAAAAAGAAGGTCAACAGGATAATTTCATATCTGATCTATCAGTTTAGAGATCCATATTATCAGGGGGCTGCACCACAGCTCGCCTTCTTTTTGTTTCTCTCTATTTTCCCTATAATTGTCCTTCTTACAGAACTTTTAAGTCTCTTCCAGCTTACAATTGAAGATATTCAGCTCTGGGCCAATATCCATATAAGTGGTGAAGGAACTGTGATGATTGAGAACTTCTTAAGCTACAAGCCATCAGGAATGAATATGATTTTCCTGATAATCATGGCACTCTGGGGCGGTTCCCGAGTACAGTTCTCCTTAAGCAGAATTACAAATTATACATTTTCTGATGGAAAGATTACAGGTAAAGGCTGGTTCTTTGACAGACTCCGTGCAGTAATTGTTACAGCAATTGTAATATTCTCACTGGTTCTTGCTCTTGTACTTCTTGTATATGCACCAGCATTCATTAAACTTCTGATGGGCGAAAATATTGCAACAAGAATACTCGATTCAACCCTGATGCTTTTAAGATGGCCACTGGTACTAGCCCTGTACTTCCTGATGATTTCATACATATACTTTGTACTTCCGCAGCGTATGGTTCCATACAAGGATATTCTTCCTGGTACAGCACTGACAGCAGTTATGCTTCTTGCATCCACTGCCCTCTTCAACCTGTATTTCAGACACAATGTCACAGGAAACATTCTCTATGGTTCTCTTTCCAGTATATTTGCTCTTATGCTCTGGCTCTGGCTTGTTGCTACAGTATTTATAATCGGAATAATATTCAACCGTGTATGGTGGATTGTAAGGACAAAGAATCCGGTACCACTTGATAAGACAGCCCTTGAACGAAGAATTCCACTTCCACACAACAGATTCTTCAATAAAATAAGAGATAATATCAAAGAATAGAAAAAGGAGAAGTTCAAACTAACTTCTCCTTTTAGATTTCCTATAAAAGTTCTGCGATATCGTAGATAAGTCTTTCTGTCTTTTCCCATCCAAGACATGGGTCTGTAATTGACTTTCCGAATACTGTTTCTCCTACCTTCTGACATCCATCTTCGATGTAGCTTTCAATCATGAAGCCCTTTACAAGCTTCTTGATATCAGCATTATGTCTTGTGCTGTGAAGTACTTCCTTGCAGATACGTATCTGTTCAAGATACTGCTTACCTGAATTTGAGTGATTTGTATCAACAACTACACCTGGATTTGCAAGTCCTGACTTTACATACATTTCATTAAGATGAACAAGGTCTTCATAGTGATAGTTTGGAGCAGAAACTCCCTTGTTATCTACATATCCACGTAATACTGCGTGAGCAAGTGGATTTCCCATGCTCTTTACTTCCCAGCCACGGTAAACGAACATATGGCTGTTCTGTGCTGCATTGATGGCATTCATCATAACCGAAAGGTCACCACTTGTAGGATTCTTCATACCTACAGGAATCTTTAATCCTGATGCTGTAAGTCTGTGCTGCTGGTCTTCAACAGATCTTGCACCTACTGCTACATATGAAAGAAGGTCGCTTAAATATCTGTGATTTTCAGGATAGAGCATTTCATCAGCACTGCTCATACCATATTCAGAAAGAGCCTTCATATGCATTTTTCTGATTGCGATTACACCTTTAATAAGGTTTGGTTTTTCTGTTGGATCTGGCTGATGAAGCATTCCCTTGTAGCCTGCACCTGTTGTTCTAGGCTTATTTGTATAGATACGTGGAACAATCATAATCTTGTCCTGTACCTGTTCATATACTCTTGCAAGCCTTGAAATATATTCAAGTACTGCTTCTTCATTGTCTGCTGAGCATGGTCCGATTACAAGAAGAAGTCTGTCGCTCTTTCCTGTAAGTATGTCTGCAAGTTCCTGGTCTCTTCTTGCCTTTATTTCCATGCATTCTTCTGATACTGGATACTGTTCCTTGATTTCCTTTGGAATAGGAAGTTTTCCATTAAACTGCATATTCATATATCCTAGTTCTCCTTCTTGTCAAAAAGCGCTCTACGTTCAGTAGATTTACGCATAATGTCTTTTATTGTTTCTTCATCATTCTGATTGAGTGCAATCTTCAGTTTGTCAAGTTCAACCTCAAACTGTGAAATGTGCTTTAAGAGCTGGTCACGGTTCAAAAGGAACAGTTCAGTCCACATATCCTCATTGATCCTTGCAATTCTTGTAAGGTCTCTAAAGGAGTCTCCTGTATAATCCTGAAGGTGCTCTACATTATTGCACGTCATGAGCGTAATTGCAATACAGTGTGTGAGCTGTGACAGGAAACCGATCATGTCATCATGCTTTTCTGGAGTAAGCTCTGATATTCTGTAGAATCCCAGTTCTTCTCCAAGATTTCTGCAGAGTTCAATGGCATCAGGTGTGTTTTTAGATGTAGGAGTAACAATAAAGTTTGCACCTTTGAAGATTCTGTCATCAGCATTCTTTACACCATATACTTCGCGTCCTGCCATTGGATGTGATGGGATGAATTCAACATCAGGTCTTAAGATTTCCTGAATCTTATACACGATATTTACCTTGATACCTGTAACATCTGTAATAACTGCACCAGGTTTGAAATACTGCTGGTTGTTCTTTATCCATTCGTAGAAAACATTTGGATAGAGGCAGAATATTATAAGGTCTGCTTCTCCAATGATGTCCTTATCAATTTCTGTTGTTCCATAATCTATAAGTCCCATAGAAAGCGCATATTCAATAGAACTTTCTGATCTTGTTATTGCACCTACCCTGTATCCCTTTTTTGTAAGGGCCATGGCATAGCTTCCTCCAATAAGACCAAGTCCTACTATAAGAATCTTTTTATCTTTATTAAGCTTCATATTCTGTAACCTCGATTCCTGTATCCCTCAGTCTTTCAAAGAAGTCTGGAAAACTCTTTGCAACTGCCTGTGCACGTTCCTCAGAAAGCTTCTGGTTGATTTCTGGGT
>JAKSSM010000057.1 GCA_024403065.1 Clostridia bacterium
CGAACATCTCAGGACAAGAATGAGAATTGTGATATGGAAACAATGGAAGAAGCCTGCGAAAAGATATTGGGGACTTCGGAAATTAGGTGCACCCGAATGGATGGCGAAGCAGTCGGTGGCATTTCGTAACCACTATCAAGCAGTAGCTAAAACAACGGGACTGCACCTAATATCAAAAGAAATCCTCGCAAAGCGAGGACTTCTCAGTTGTTTAGATTATTATTTGAGTTGAACCGCCGTATGCCGAACGGCACGTACGGTGGTGTGAGAGGGGCTAGAAATTAGCCCCTACTCGATTTACTCTTTTTCTTTTAAAAGTCTGTAGGAATCGCCTTCTTCAATATATATGCCCTCGTAATCCTCTTCCATAAGCTTTTCCAGTGGATATTCACCATCTGGTGTAAAGATGATACATGTTCCGCATGAAGCGCTTAAGTATCTTGGTACAGGTTTTCTTTTTACTTCACCAAGGCCTTTAAGCTTTGACTGAAGTCTGTTGGCATCGAAATTTGAGTGGAAGGTAATTAAGTACATGGCCTACTTTCTTTCTAATGTGAGCTCGTAGTCTTCATCAACTTCTCTACATGTAACTGTACAGCCGTTGTTCTGTCCAAAACGAGTAACATTCTGTTTTGCAGTTTCATTATCTACCATAATAACAAAACTGTCTGATTTTGCAAGTTCTTTTTTTGCGAGAACTACAGGCATTGGGCATGCAAGACCTCTAGCGTCAACCATTATTTTGCCTCTGCTTTCTTCTTGTTGTAGCAGATGTTGCATACTGCGATTACGGCTACAACTACAAGTCCAACGATTACAGCGATCTTTCCGTTAGCTGTTGCTCCCTTTGCTGATGAAGCAAGTCCGAAGTTGTGGCAGAATGCTGCACCAACTGTAAGTCCTAATACTGTTACAGCTGAGTCAACGTTTCCTTCACCAGTTAAGATTAACTGTCTTAATGGGCAACCACCAAGAAGTGCTGAACCAAGTCCTACAAGTACCATACCAAGGAAGTTCCAAACTGCATCGTTATGAGCAACTGGCTGACCTTCGAAACCAAGGTTGAACTTGCCAACGATAAGGTTACCAACTACGCAGGCAACGATAACTGCTACGAATCCGATAAGGAGAGTTGTGTCCTTGAACATAACTGTGTCTCTGATACCAGCTACTGTACAGAATCTTGTTCTCTGGCAGAGTGCACCAACTACTAAACCAGCGCAAAGTGCTGCAGCGATAGGAGCTTTCATTGATCCAGGACCTTCTGCTGAGAAAGCAAGGAGTGAAGGAACAGCTACAAGTAATACTAAAAGAACTACCTGGATTACAGGGAATGCAGCGCCTTCTAAAGGCTGAACCTTGTAAGCTCTACCAAGAGAGAATCCCTTGTTTAAGCAAACGATTCCAAGACCGATTCCTGCTACGAATCCAACAAGTCCAACGATAGCGTTTAAGTCACCACCACCGATTCTGAGCATCATTCTTAATGGACAGCCTAAGAACATTAATGCGCCTACCATTACGAAGAAGCCTAATACGAATCTTAAGAGTGGGTTTGATCCAGCCTTAGCCTGGAATTCCTTCTTGGCAACTGCTAAGATTGTTGAACCAAGAACGAGACCGATAACTTCTGGTCTTACATACTGAACAACACCAGCTGTGTGGAGCTTTAAAGCACCAGCAGTATCTCTGATGAAGCAAGCGATACAGAATCCCATGTTAGCTGGGTTTCCGAGAACTACGAGGAGTACAGCGATTGCACCAATTACAAGTCCTGTAATTCCTGTGAGAACTTTCTGATTTTTCATGATAACATTTCTCCTTTTAAATTGATGTAGATAAATAATTGTAAAAGTACGTTTTATAAGCAATTTCATTCTACTTATATTATATATAAAAGTACAATTGATTATTCTTATCATATTTTAAAAAGCCATAGATAACACTGATTGCTTTAGGGTTTTGCGCCGAAAACCTGTCGAATGTTGACCTTTTAATGTGTGCTTTTTCGTGATATATTCAGTATATGGAAAGAATTTATTTGGATAATGGCGCTACGAGCTTCCCAAAGGCTCCTGAAGTTGCCAGTGAAATGAAAAACTACATAGAAAATGTCGGATGCAATATTTCAAGAGGAGGATATACAAAGGCCTATGATCTTGAAGCTACAATCTATGAAACAAGAGAGATGGTATCTGACTTCTTTAATTTTGGGGAACCAAAGAATGTATGCTTCACTCCAAGTGTTACATACTCTCTTAACTTTGTAATATCAGGTGTACTGAAAAAAGGTGACCACGTAATTATCTCAGGTGTAGAGCACAATGCTGTTGCAAGACCTGTATATAATCTGAGAAATGATGTGGAGTATACTGTTTCAGAATGTGACAGTGAAGGCTTCCTTGATATGGAAAAGTTTGAAAAGTCATTTAAAGACAATACAAAGCTTGTTGTAATTGCCCATGGCTCAAACGTATGCGGTACTGTGCAGGATATTGAAAAGATTGGTTCAATCTGCAGAGAAAAAGGTGTCTTCTTCGTAGTGGATGCGGCACAGACTGCAGGTATTATTGATATTGACTTCAGAAAATGCAATATGAGCGGACTCTGTGTTCCTGCCCACAAGGGACTTCTTGGTCCTCAGGGTCTGGGACTCCTTATGGTTACAGATGAGCTGGCTGGAGCGATTGATCCTGTAATTCTTGGTGGAACAGGTTCCTTATCAGATCTTCTTGAAATGCCTGATTTCCTTCCTGACAGATTTGAACCAGGCACACTGAATATTCCTGGAATTGTAGGCTTGAATGCAGCGCTCAGGTTTGTAAGAGAGACTGGTACAAAGCAGATCTGGGATCATGAAATCATGCTTACAAAGGCATTTCTTAACGGGCTTAAAGGAATAGATGGCATAAGAGTTGTAGGTGCTGATGATCTGACAAGAAGAACCGGGGTTGTATCCATTGACTTCCTCGATGTTGACAATTCAGATGCTTCCTTTGCTCTTGATGACGAATATGGAATAATGACCCGCTGTGGACTTCACTGCAGTCCTCTTGCCCATAAGACTCTTGGTACATTCCCACAGGGAACAGTCAGATTCTCCTTTGGATTCTTCAACACCATGGAGGATGTGAAAACAGCCCTTAAGGCAGTAGGGAATATTGTAATTGACTATAAAAAATGCAAATGATAAAATATAGAATCATTTACTATTTATATACACGGAGTTTTATATGGACAAATTCAACGAAATACTTATAACATTTTTTAACATCAGACCTCTGAAGTTTTTCTCAATCTATGGATTGGTAGCAATGATTCTCTTAATGCTTCCAAGTTTTCTCTTTATGAGAAAGGCAAACCTTACCAGACCTGCGGACCTTGATATCCACTCAATGCAGACAGCAAGAATGGAACTCATTACAAGAATCGTACTCAACTTTACAATTCCACTTATGAGAATGCCTCTTTATGACAATGTGTTCCTCTATATTTCAGCAGGAATTCTTGTTCTCTACTATCTCCTCTGGGTAAGATTTGTAATCCAGGGTTCATATTATCCGGATATCTATATGAAGACAGCACTTGGAATTCCAATTCCATTTGACATACTTAATTCACTTTACTTAATTTTCATATCAATCTGGCTCTGCAATGCAATTTCAGTTACGATTGCTGTCATTTTCGCAATCTGCCGTATTGCAAATGCAATGGCAGCAAGAAAAGACCTGCTTTCAAGAGTCTAGATTCATTTTTTGGAGGAAACAGATGGCAAACAATGCTAAAATCGGAATCTTAAGATGGGAAGGCGGACATGTTCCACAGGGACTTATGCAGCTTGAACAGCTTAAGGGAAATTCAACAAACCCAGAATCATATCCATTCCCAGTAGATATGAGAGAAGTCAAAGGTGCATGCACTGAAACAATCATTACACATCCATCACAGGAAGTAATGAACAGAATGATTGAAATTGGAAAAGAGATGCAGAAGGATGGCGTAAAGGCTATTACTGGAAGCTGTGGATTCAATGCAATCTTCCAGAAGGAAATTGCAGCAGCTCTTGATGTACCTGTATTCATGTCATCACTTTTACAGGTTCCATTTGTTGCAAATATCATTGGAAAAGAAAACACTGTTGCAATCATGACTGCCTATGGTTCAAGACTTACAAGAGAACATCTTGAATGCTGTGGTGTAACAGACGAAAAGGTTGAAATCCTTGGTCTAGAAAACTGTCCTGAATGGAACAGCATCTTCGAAAAGGAAGATGAACCTGTTGATATGGCACTTGTAGAAAAGGAAATCATGACTACTGCAACAGAAGCGGTTAAGAAGAATCCTTCAATCAAGGCATTCGTTCTTGAATGTACTGACCTTCCACCATTCGCAAAGCCAATCTCAGAAGCTACTGGACTTCCAGTATTCTCAATCAATACACTTATCGGATATATCGGACTTATGCTTGGAGAAGTTAAGCTCTACTAATACCGGTCAAATATGTTATTTCTATTGCTCAACCAAGGTTGAGCAATATTATTAATACACCAGGGAGGACTCTATGGAATTTAAAGAAGTCGTAAAAGAAAGATATGCATGCAAAGGATTCTGTGACAAGAAGGTACCAAAGGAAAAGGTAGAAGCAATTCTTGAAGCAGGAAGACTTGCACCAACAGCAAAGAACCTTCAGGAACAGAAAATTCTCGTTCTTGAATCAGAAAAGGCACTTAAAATTGTAGATGAAGTAACACCATGCAGATATGGTGCTCCAACAGTACTTGCTGTATGTTATGACAAGAACAATGTATTCACATATCCAGGCGGAAAGCTTGATTCAGGTATGGAAGATGCAACAATTGTTGCAACTCATATGATGCTTGCTGCAAAGGATGAGGGGGTTGAAAGCTGCTGGCTCAACTACTACGATCCAGAAGTATTAAGAGAAAAGCTTGAACTTCCAGAAAACTACGAAGTAATCATGCTTCTTGATCTTGGCTATGCAAGGGAAGGTGTAGGCCCTCTTGCAAATCACGGTTCAAGAAAGCCACTTTCAGAAACAGTAACCTGGTTATAGTGAGGGACTAATATGGAATACAAGGCATTTAAAGATGTAAAGCTTTCAAGACTCGGTCTTGGAAACATGCGTCTTCCATCAGACAAGGACGCAGAGGGCAAGGTTCATATCAACCACGAAAAGGCATGGGAACTTATCGACCTTGCATATGAAAAGGGAATTACATACTTTGATACAGCATATGTATATAACGCAGGTGACTCTGAAGTAACTGTAGGTGAAGCAATGTCAAAACATGACCGTAACACTTTCTACATTGCTACAAAGTTCAATGTAAATGCTAACCCTGACTATGAAGCAGTATTCAAGCAGGAACTTGAAAGACTTCAGACAGACCACATCGATTTCTATCTCATTCACTGCCTTATGGACAGCAATATTGACAAGTATATCGAGAGTGGTGCTATTGAATACTTCAAGAAGATGAAAGAAGAGGGAAAGATTACATATCTTGGATTCTCAAGCCATGCAAGTGTTGAAACATTAAAGAGATTTGCTGACTATACAGACTGGGATTTCGCTCAGCTTCAGATCAACTACTTTGACTGGATGTATGGAACATCAAAGGCTGAATATGAAATTCTTACAGAAAGAAACATTCCTGTAATGGTAATGGAACCTGTAAGAGGAGGAAAGCTTTCATCTCTTACACCAGAAACAGATGCAATTCTTAAGGAAAGACATCCTGAATGGAGCATTTCTTCATGGGCATTGAGATTCGTAAAGACTCTTCCAAATGTACAGGTAATTCTTTCCGGTATGAGCACACTTTCACAGGTAAATGACAATATCGAAACATTCAGTAATGATGAAAGTCTCTGTGATGAAGATATGAAGCTTTTAATGGAAGTATGCGAAAAGTTCAAGAAGCAGATTCAGGTACCATGCACAGGCTGCAGATACTGTACTGATGACTGTCCAGCTGAAATCAATATTCCTGAATTCCTGAACCTCTACAATCAGTACAAGGTAGATGGCGCTTCAGTTTTAAAGAAAGCTGAAAAGATTGAAACAACAGGAACTCCAAAGGACTGTGTAGGATGCGGAGCATGTACAGCAAACTGCCCACAGAATATTGACACTCCAAAGATTATGGAAGAACTTAAAGGACTTTTAGACAAATAGGAATAAAAAATATGCAGGTCGCTGACCTGCATATTTTTATTTTACATGAATTGACTTTCCGTGCTTTTCAATGACTGAACCAACAATCTTTGCGACTGGGAATTCTGCCACATACTTTTCTGCATCATCCTTATTCATTGCAATAAGGAGACCACCGGATGTCTGTGGGTCGAAAAGAACATCAGTGATTTCAAGTGGTACACTCTTATTGATTGAGCATGAACATGACGCATATTCTCTGTTCTTGTATGCTGCTGCCGGAACGATTCCGTCTCTTGCCATTTCAAGAACTTCAGGGAGCATTGGGATACTCTTTGAGTCAAGGATGATTGTTACTCCTGAACCCTTTGCCATTTCGAGGGCGTGACCAAGAAGACCGAATCCTGTAATGTCTGTAACTGAGGATACGTCATACTTGAGCATTCTCTCACAGGCTTCCTTGTTTAAGGTAGCCATATTGTTTATTAAGGCTTTCTTTGTTTCAGGCATGAGAAGGTCAGCCTTAAGTGCTGTTGTAAGGACTCCTGTTCCAACCGGCTTTGTTATAACAAGCACATCACCTGGTCTTGCACTGGAGTTTGCCTTTACCTTGTCAGGATGAATGAATCCTGTAACTGAAAGACCATATATAGGTTCGTGGTTCTTGATGGTATGTCCTCCACAGAGCACTGCTCCTGCTTCGATACATTTGTCTGAACCACCTTTTAAAATCTGATATGTAACTTCTGGATCCAGATCTTCTGGAATACCAAGAATGTTCATTGCAACTTTTGGGATACCTCCCATAGCATAGACATCGGAAAGAGCATTTGCTGCTGCTATCATACCGAATTCATAAGGGTCGTCTACAATAGGTGGGAATACATCTACAGTTTCAATAATTGCAAGGTCATCTGATGCTCTGTAGACTGCGGCATCGTCTGCTGTATCGAATCCAACCATAAGGTTAGGATCTGAAAAAACCGGTAACTTACTCAGAACCTGAGTAAGGTCGCTGGGACTGACTTTTGCTGATCAGCCACCGTGTGCAGTGTATGATGTAAGTTTTACGTCTTCCATGTCTCTTCCTCCTTAAAAATATGTCGAATATATTATACATAAATACTGTTCATTGTACAACCTGTGTATTTTTTGAATAATAATATGAAATTATAAATAATACCAATGCATATCATGTATACATTGACAATATTTTGTCGTGAAAATATAATGCAGTTATGGACATTTTGATTATTACCAACAACCCAAAAGTTAATGCGGAATATTCCGGAAAATATATGGTAGAGTATCATGAGGATATGGACCAGCTTGCAGTTTTAAGAAAGGCAAGAGACTATATCCATCTTGGTGCGAAACTGATTGCTCATCCAATGATGGGACGAATCAAGCCGCATGAAACACCATATAAGTCAGTTATTATGGAAAAGGTGACAGGAAATCTTGATTTCTTAAGCCTTCAGATTATCGAAGATTCTATCAAAGAGACAACAAAGTTCCTTACCAACACATATATGCAGAAGTACGATGACCTGCTTCTTCCAGATCTTGCATTCATCGACAGTCTGCTTATGGCATCTGCTTTAGAGGAGTGCACAAGATGATAAAGACAGAAGAAATGATTAAAAAAGCAGACTATGTCCTTGTTGTTAACAAGGATTATGAGATTGTATATAATTCCAGAACTGATGCAAGCATCGGTGGAAGCGGAGAAAAGACGTACAGAAATTTCTTCGAAATGTATCCATCCCTTGGACGTTCCAATTCTTCTATCGTAAAGACAATGACAGAAGGTGTTGGAGTTTTCAACGATGTTCAGGAATGGACTGACATAAACGGAAAGGTTTATGTAACTCAGAATATTACAATTCCTCTCTTCAATGAAGGTCAGGTTGTAGGTGTAGTTGAACTTACAAAGGACCTTACAACAGTAGGGGACGTAAGAAGAAAGGATGCTTTCCTTGACAAGATCTCAAAGGAAGGCAAGTTCCGTCCAAACCGTGAAGCAACAGACAAGATATCTTTTGAAGATATCCTTACTATAAACGACGAAATGCTCAGTGCAATAGAGCAGGCAAAGGTATTTGCCACAAGCTCAAATCCTGTTCTTATCTATGGTGACACAGGTACAGGAAAGGAAATGTTTGCACAGGCAATCATCAATCACATTGCACGTCCACAGCAGAAGGTAATAATCCAGAACTGCGCAGCAGTTCCAGAAAACCTCATCGAAGGTATTCTCTTCGGTACAGTAAAGGGTTCATATACTGGAGCTGAAAACAAGAAGGGACTCTTTGAAGAAGCGAACAATGGTATCTTCTTCCTTGACGAACTTAATGCCCTTCCATATGCTGTTCAGGGAAAACTCTTAAGAGTTCTCCAGGAAGGAACCTTCAGACCAATCGGTTCCAATGTGGAAAAGAAAACAAACGTAAAGATAATAGCTGCCATGAATATTGATCCTATGGAAGCTATTGAAAAGAATGTCTTGAGAAAGGACCTTTTCTACAGACTTTCTTCCAATATGATCTATCTTCCTCCATTAAAGGAGAGAAAAGATGATATAGAATACCTTATCGATAACTACATTGATCACTTCAATGAAGTATATGGTAAGGATGTAAAGGGAATATCTGATGAGCTCAGAAACTTCTTCTTAAAGTATGAATGGGAAGGAAACGTAAGAGAACTCAAGCATGTCATTGAATCCATGATCAGCATGACAAGAAATGACATCCTCGGATTCTATGAACTTCCAATCTACCTTTCAGGAAAGAGCAAGAAGCAGAAGCAGAGAGAAGGCATTGCAAAAGAAGTTGTGCTTGATCTCTCATCACAGAATTTCAACCTAAGAGATGCTGTCGAAAATGTGGAAAGAGAAATGATCACTACCGTTCTCAGAAACACAAAAGGCAACAAAACAAAGGCTGGAGAAATTCTCGGAATCCCTAGACAGACACTTAAATACAAGATGACAAAGCTTGGAATTGAGGATTAAAAAAAAAAAAAAAGCGCTGAATTCTTGTCGGTTTTTTGTATAAAAGTTA
>JAKSSM010000058.1 GCA_024403065.1 Clostridia bacterium
TTCTTAAGAGAAGATCAGAAAAGTAAAAAGTATCTGAGCGGAGAAAATCTCCGCTCTTTTATTGCAATCAAAAAGCGTGGTAGCTACCACGCTTATTTCTATTTCATTCCTCTGCTCTTTTCAAATGCTGCAATTACTGCATCCATTACTGCACCGCGGAATGCACTTTCTTCAAGAACACGCACGCCTTCAATAGTGGCTCCTCCTGGAGAACATACCTCATCCTTAAGCTTTCCAGGATGCTTTCCGGATTTTAAGATAAGGTCTGCTGAACCCTTTACCATCTGTGCAGCATATTTTAAAGCATCATCTCTCTTAAGTCCAGTAAGCACTCCACCATCCGCAAGAGCTTCAACAAAAAGATCCACAAATGCAGGACCGCAACCTGATACTGCTGTTGCCTGGTCGAAATGTGCTTCATCAAGCTTTGACATGACACCACTGTACTTCATCATATCAAGGAACTCTTTTTCAGTATCATCTGATACATTGCCAGTATATACGGTCATACCCTCTCCAATTGCAACTGGAGTATTTGGCATGATTCTTATCATCTGAACATCTTTTCCGAACCAGGAAACAATCTTCTCTATTTCAAGTCCGCACACCATTGATACGAATACGGGACTATCTTTTCTTTCGTTTATTTCCGGCAGGATACTCTTTATTGTATCTTCAAGCATATATGGCTTTACTCCAAGGAAAATATAGTCACAGATTTTTGCGATTTCACTGTTTGACAGGATTCCGCATCCTGTTTCTTCCTTTAAGGCTTTTGCCTTTTCCAGATTGTGGTCAGTTGCAAATGCAGTGAACTTTTCATTCTTTGAAACTGCCTTTAAAATAGCGGAGCCCATATTTCCTGCTCCGATGAATCCAACCTTTTTCATGTCGTCCTCCTTAAGTGATATACGTATATTATCATAAAGATTCATTTACCGCAAACAAGAAAGGAGCAATCTTTAGTCACTCCTTACACCTTTTATCCCAGAAGAAATCTCAAGTGAATATATATTAATCTAATCTCTAAGGCATCCAACAGGAATAACCTTTACTCCATTATCAGTTGTATATGCCATAGGTGCATTTGCACAGATTACAATATGCGCCGATGGTTCCCTGTACGTTGCTTTAGGATGGTCCGGATTTTTTAATGCTTCAGCGTTATGATTTCTTATAACATCCTTAAAACGAAGTAATGATGCTTCCGCATCTGGTATTTTACCGGCGCCAACTTTGATTTCTATTAATGCGTATCTGCCATCCGCCATCTGATATACTGCATCTGCCTCAACACCATTATCATCTGTGTAATGCATAATGCGAGCATCATGTGCATCAGCGTAAACAATGAGATCTCTCAAAACCAGATTTTCAAAGGCATGCCCAAACAGATCCAAATCATTGTTAAAATAGTCAGGCCCTACACCCAGTGCGGCCAGTCCAATTGACGGGTCAACAAATATATGTTTTTTTGCAGCTCTGAATGAAGTTTTGGATCTGATCTGTGGTGTCCTTGCGTCGATATCTCTTATCACAAAAAGCTGTTCAAGGACATCCGTATAGCTGTAGAGTGTTGCATCTGTTACGTTTTGTGTAGCTTTTACATCTGCAAAAATCCCCTTGCGCTTGGCAGTAGTTGCCATATTTCTTGCAAATGACCATATTAAACTTCTTGCTATTTCTGGATTTCTTTTTACTTTATCAATCGCACTTACATCTTTTTGATAAACTTGCCTGAAATAGTCCTTTGCGATTTCAAGTTTCGCTTCATCACTTTTCAGCGCCAGGCATCTTGGCCATCCGCCTCTGCATATGATTTTGAATAATTCTGATAATTCCAGATCAGATGAGCATCCATCTATGTCATATGTCACATCATCCATAATGCGAGAAAGAGAAACAGTTCCATTTGACTCACCTGTTTCAGACAGTGTCATTGGATACATCAGTAACTCGGTAATTCTGCCTGTACCAGTGTGAGGTGTATCTATCTTGCGGCTTGTTGAACCTGTCAGAAAATACTCTCCAGTATTGTCTGGATGGTCGTCACAGTCTTTTCTAATGGTCCCCCATATCTTGGAAGCATCCTGCCATTCGTCAAACAATATAGGCTTTTCATTTTTCAGAAACAGCTTTGGGGCAGTGTCTGCTACCGCCATGTATCCGTCTCTTCTTTCTTCATCCTGGAATTCAATAACAGTAGCACAGCGCTCTTTTGCTGTTCTCGTCTTTCCACAACCCTTTGGACCAATAATATTAATAGCGTTAAACGCTGCAGATTTTCGGTCAATTATGCCATCTACAATTCTTTGTCTGTATTCCATATCAGTTACCTCCTCTTGTCAGTAAGTATACCATGTCATGACGTATTAAACAATCTCATTTTAGTAATTTCGGCACTTTTATTTTAGTAATTTCGGCTATTTTGTTTTAGTAATTTCGGCACTTTTATTTTAGTAATTTCGGCTAAACCTCTTTTATACAAGCAAAAAACACCTCAGGAAATGTCCTGAGGTGTTAAAATCGTTATTCTGTTAAGTTATTATCTCTTAACGATTACTGATGTACCCATACCACCACCGATGCAGAGAGTAGCAAGACCATACTTTGAGTCTCTCTTCATCATTTCGTGGATAAGAGTGATGAGGATTCTGCATCCGGATGCTCCGATTGGGTGTCCGATAGCAATAGCTCCACCGTTAACGTTAGTCTTTTCAGGATCAAGTCCTAAATCCTTTCTAACTGCAAGTGACTGAGCAGCGAAAGCTTCGTTAGCTTCTACTAAGTCCATATCAGCAATTGTAAGGCCAGCCTTTTCAAGAGCCTTCTTTGAAGCAGGTACAGGACCAACTCCCATTACTGATGGATCAACTCCGCCTGAAGCGTATGATACGATTGTGCAGAGTGGCTTAAGTCCGAGTTCGTCAGCCTTTTCCTTTGACATTACTACAACAGCAGCACCTTCATCGTTGATACCTGAAGCGTTAGCAGCAGTTACTGTAGCTCTCTTTGGATCGAATGCTGGCTTTAACTTAGCAACCTTTTCCATAGTTGTTCCGAACTTAGGGAATTCATCTGTATCGAATACGATTGGATCTCCCTTTCTCTGTGGGATAACTACTGGAACGATTTCATCCTTGAACTTACCAGCCTTGATAGCTGCTTCAGCTCTCTGCTGAGAAATTACAGCAAATTCATCCTGCATTTCTCTTGTGATTCCCCACTGTTCAGCAACGTTTTCAGCTGTGATACCCATGTGGTAACCATTGAAAGCATCCCATAAACCGTCGTTAACCATCATGTCAACGAGCTTAGTGTCGTTCATTCTAGCTCCCCATCTAGCCTTTGGCATAGCATATGCTGTAGCTGACATGTTTTCAGCACCACCAGCAACTACGATGTCAGCGTCTCCAGCCTTAATAATCTGAGCAGCAAGTTCTACAGCTCTAAGACCTGATCCGCAAACCTTATTGATAGTAAATGCAGGAGTTTCAACTGGAAGACCAGCATCAAGTGACATCTGTCTAGCAACGTTCTGTCCAAGAGCACCCTGGAGTACGCAACCCATAACAACTTCATCAACCTGTTCTGGCTTGAGTCCAGCTCTTTCAACAGCAGCCTTGATAGCAATAGCACCTAACTGTCTTGTAGGAATGTCCTTGAGTGATCCACCGAAGCTTCCAATTGGAGTTCTAGCTGCACTTACGATTACAACTTCTTTCATTTTGAATTTCCTCCTTAAGAAAATATGCAATATTTATGTTATTTAAATATTTGACTATATGTCGTACACATTTATTATATCACCAACAGTTACCGAATTAAAGTGGTATACGATTATATTTTTAGCATTTCATGGTCTTTTCATTGGTTTTTCATACATAGCATTATTTTTCAATGATATGTTTTATACGTTTTTTCCACGCGCTTTACGTTAAAATAATATCCTGTGAAATGCCAGTATATAACGTTTCTACAGTATCACTTGCACCTTTTACATTTTTGAAAACATATCAGCAGCATATGCTCGTATATCTTTAGGATCAAGCATGTTGTACCTGTTCTTTACTTCTTTGAAAAATCTTCCGATTGAGTCCATGGATATGATTCTGTTTGATGGAATATCAGGAAGGAGATCCCCCCTTGCTTCAATCCATGGGGATTCACTGTGAGTAAAACGCTCCAGCACTTTCCCACTGTAGCAGCACAGATTATCTGAAACACTTTCAAAAACTGCCTTTTCATCTTCAGTAAGTATTGCGTTATCAAAAGGCATAAATTGCGATATGGAGTCAAACCGGTAATCCCTGTATCTCAAATAAACTTCTCTATATACAGGACCATGTACCCAGGCCTCACAGTTTTCAGCAAAAAGAAATTTGTCATAAAAAGCATAGTAGAACCCCTGAATATAGTACAGGGCCTTCTGCAAAGCTAAAGGGGTTATATCTTCACAGCTGCTTAGAAGATACTGTATTGCGACATCAATTCTGGATTCTCTGTTATCACGAATTCCAACCAGTCTATCGACCGCTTTTCTGCTTTTCTCGTATGCTGCATCAGACTTCAATTGTTTTCTGCCATCCTCAAGCAGTTTCGCATAAAAATATGGGTCTTCATATATTTTAGTCAGCATTTCCGAGTACTGCCTTGATGGAACATCCCCATCACAGAATCTGGAAAAAGTTTGTTCACCCCATCCAAGAAGAAGAGAAAGCGGTCTTTTCCCTATAGCGTACTTCTTTGTAATCTGGAGAATGATATCAAGTGGTACTATTCCATTTTCTTTTCTGTAAACGTCATATAATGCTTTCAGATTGTCATCTGTGATTTCCGGAACAAATATACTGCAGCTGCAACGCATACACTTTGCTTCCCTGCCAGTGTAATGGTACACTTTTCCCTTAACTGTACCTGTCATCTCTTTTTCAATTATTTCGTATTCAGTGTCATCTCGACATTCTTCACAGAATGCTGTATTTACAGTCATATTGTCCTCCCTGTATTTTATCTGAACAGATAATCAGTTTTCTTATTTGCCTTGTGAAATGAAATCACCACAACCCTATGTCCCGATGGAAGGTCAATAAGATTGAATTTTGTATAAATGTCCACCATTTCTTCAATGCCTTCAGCATTGAAAAGCTGTACCTGTGGTACAAAAACATAAAGCACCTCATATTCGAACCCGATTTTCGTATTCCTAAGTGAATGACAGAAATCCTCAACCTTTATTTCCATTAATATTTTCTTCTGCTTATCACTTCTCAGATTATACTCGTTAATGAACTCTATGTTTTCCTGCCTGTTCTCGTTCAGTGAAATTGTGTATCTGTTTTCTGATACGCACTTCTTTATTCTATCCAATATGTTTTCAATTTCTTCTTTTGAATAGTTCTGGTTATAATGTGGATTCATACCCCTAGTCCTTCCACCAATGATATATTACGATGAAAACAAGCATCAGTCAACGACATAATGCATCAATTGATGCATTTCCCTTGAATTTTCATCACATCTATCATTTTATACGCCCCTGCGTACATAAAAACGGACATTAAAAAAAGACCTCTTGCGAGGTCTCCTATCTAAGCATTTCAAGTTCTTCATCAGTCAGGTTCATTACTTCCCCGATTTTCTCATGTATTACAAGGTCACAGTTTCTGTCAAATGGTGTTTCCTGCATATTGATAAGAACCAGATTGTTTCCTCTGAAATATCTTACAAATCCTGCTGCAGGATATACAGCAAGGGATGTCCCTCCGATTATAAGGGTATCACAGTTCATGATGGCATTAAGTGCGCCATTGATCTGTCTTTCGTCCAGTGACTCGTCATAAAGTACAACTTCAGGTTTTACGATTCCTCCGCATTCACACTTTGGGACACCTGGAGCACTCATTACATAGTCAAGATCGTAGAACTTTCTGCATCTCATGCAGCGGTTACGGGAAACTGCGCCGTGAAGCTCATAGACGTTTTTTGATCCTGCCTTCTGATGGAGCCCGTCGATATTCTGTGTTATAACTGCCTTAAGTTTTCCGATTTCTTCAAGCTTTGAAAGGGCAATATGCGCCTTGTTTGGAAGAGCATCAGGATATACCAGATTCTCCCTGTAGTACTCGAAGAACTTCTCAGTGCTGTTCATAAAGAACTCATGAGAAAGGAGTTCTTCAGGCGGAAGTCCATAGACTTCCTTCGCGTGATACAGTCCCTTTTCCGATCTGAAATCAGGGATATTGCTTTCAGTAGATACTCCTGCTCCTCCGAAGAATACTGCGCTTTTACTTTTCTTTAATATCTCAAACAGTCTTTTATCCATATCTAACTCCAGATTTCAAATTTTGAACTGCTGCTGGAACATAATATTTCTCCACCAGTCTTTAAGAATACAGCTTCAGCATATGGAATACCCTTTATGAATTCCATGCCCTTTTCTGAGCCCATAAGAAGGAGTGTTGTTGAAAGGGCATCGCAGTCTGATGCGTAGGCTCTGTCAGCAATTATTGTAACCTGAAGAAGGTCAGTTTCTGCTGAGTATCCGGTATCTGGGTCAAGAATATGATGATAGATTCTGTCTCCCGCCATAATATATCTTTCATAGGTTCCAGATGTTATGATTGCAAGATCCTCTCCTTTTATTGAACCAAGTGGTGTATTATCAGCTGATTCAGGGTTTCTTACTCCGATTCTGAAATCCTCACCCCTTTTTGAACCTACCATTACAATATTTCCACCCAGGTTTATTAATCCTGAACTGATGCCATTATCTATCATATATTCAGCAAGCTTTTCTGATATGTAGCCTTTGGCAATTGCACCAAGGTCAAGCATCATCTCCGGGTCAAGAAGTGTTACTGTATTTCCGTCTATTACGATTTTTTCATAGTCAATATGCTTAACTGCATCAGAAATGAGATCCTTATCAGGAAGTTCTTTGCCATCTCTAAAATTATACAGTGAACTTACCTTTCCTATGGATACATCAAATGCTCCTTCAGAAAGCTTGGAATAGTAAAGTGAACGTGTAAGCACCTCAATTGTATCATCTGATACTGTAACAGGCTTACCTTCACTTCTGTTTATCCTGTCCACATCAGACCCTTCTATTGTGCGTGACAGAAGCTTTTCAAGACGGCCGATTTCCTTGAAGCAGTCCTGAACAGTGAATGCCACATTATCCCTATCGCTGCAGTCATATACTGTAACATTGCAGATTGTATCCAGTGCAAAGGTATCCAGTGAATAGGAAAACGTCTCTTTCTTTCCACAGGAAGAGAGTTGTGATATAATGAGGATAAATATTAAGATTAGAACAGGTTTAAAGTATTTCTTCATGATAAAAAAAGCGGATATCCTTTTATTAATACTTCTGGTGATTCTTGGACTTTTTTCGTCCTTCATAGTTTTTATTGGAAACACTGAAGGTGATACCGTAAGAATCACAGTAGATGGTAAACTCTATGGTGAATACTCCCTTAAAAGTGACAGAGAAATCACAGTTGAAAGTGGAGATCACGTAAACAATATTACCATAAAAGACGGTTCCGTTCAAATGACATATTCATCATGCAGAAACCAGATCTGTGTAAATCACGGAAGCATGCATCTTACAAATGACAGAATTGTATGCCTCCCAAACAGAGTAATAATTGAAATTACAGGTAAAGGAGGATTAGATGACATCTCAGGCTAAAGCGAAAAAAGTCGCTCTGATTTCACTCCTTACAGTAATCGCATTCATGTTCTCATATATTGAGTCCCTGTTCCCTCTCCCTGTTCCAGTCCCTGGAATAAAGGTAGGAATCGCAAATATCGTGGTCCTTATTGCACTTTACAGGTTTGACTTCAAAACTGCCTTTGGACTCAATATGATAAGAATTGTAATCTCAGGACTCCTTTTCTCTGGAGTATTCGGTATGCTCTACTCCTTTTCAGGTGGTGTATTAAGTATACTTGTTATGTACCTACTTTACAAAACCGGTAAATTCAGTATAGTAGGTATAAGTATGGCTGGTGGAGTCATGCATAATCTGGGACAGCTTCTTACAGCCTGCCTCATTATGGAAACACCTGGACTCATGGTATATTTTCCGGTACTGCTCTTTTCAGGCATAATATCCGGAATTATTATAGGGATTATTTCATATTCAGTAGAAAGGAAACTTCCACATGCTTAAATTCAAGAAAGTATGGGGCATATACTTCAGCCCGACACTTACTACAAGAAAACTCGTAAATGCCATTGTTGACGGAACAGGCATTGAAGAAAAGGACTATTATGACTTTACAAAGCCAAAGATGAGACAGTCATTCCCTGAAATTGAGGAAGGCGACCTTGTAGTATTTGGAATGCCAACATATGCAGGACGTCTCCCAAATACCATTGTAAAATACTTTGACAAAGTAAAAGGAAACGGAGCATATGCAGCTGCAGTTGTAACATTCGGTAACCGTGCCTTTGACAATTCCCTGATTGAGCTTAAGACAAAACTTGAAGAAGCAGGATTCACTGTAATCTCCGGTGCAGCATTTGCAACTGAACACAGCTTCAGCTATGAAATCAACGAAGGAAGACCTGACTTCGATGACCTTGATGAAGCAATTGAATATGGCTTAAAGCTCACAGAAATTGAAAATGTAAATGAAAACCTCAACATCCCTGGAGATAAGGATGCTCTCTACTTCAAACCTCATGAAAAGAGTGAGGACAACATGAAGTTTCTCAAGGTAAAGCCAAAGACAAATGACAAATGTACATTCTGTATGTCATGCGCAAGAAACTGCCCTATGGGAGCAATCAATCCAGAGAACCCAACAGACATTATGGGTATCTGCATCAAGTGCAATGCCTGTGTAAAGAGATGTAATGTACAGGCAAAATACTTCGATGATCCAATCTATCTTAAGCATAAGACAGATCTTGAAGAAAAATACAGTGAAGAAGAAAAAGAAAACCAGTTCTTCTTCTAAAAAGAGTAATCGAGTAGGGGCTAATTTCTAGCCCCTCTCACACCACCGTACGTGCCGTTCGGCATACGGCGGTTCAACTCAAATAATAATCTAAACAACTGAGAAGTCCTCGCTTTGCGAGGATTTCTTTTGATATTAGGTGTAGTCCTGT
>JAKSSM010000059.1 GCA_024403065.1 Clostridia bacterium
AAGGTACATTATCAATCGTATTCTTCTGCTGATCCCGATTATGCTCGGTGTTTCAGCAATCATTTTTACCTTAAAGACATTTACCCCTGGTGACCCTGCACGACAGATCCTTGGAAACAATGCAACTGAGGAGCAGGTAGATGCAAAGAGAGAAGAACTTGGTCTGAATGATCCTGTACTTGTACAGTATGTTCGTTATGTTGCCGGTGTATGTCATGGTGATTTTGGAATATCAACAAGCAGCCATACACAGGTATGGCCACTCATAAAAGCAAAGATGCCCGCAACTATTGGACTTATGGCAGCATCTATTATTTTCTCTCTTGTTGTAGCAATACCGCTCGGGATGCTTGCGGGGTGCTTTGAAAACTCGAAATTTGACCGGATAGCCAACGCATTTCACTATGTGGCAATTTCGGTACCATCATTCTGGCTTGCCATTATGATGATTATTGTATTTTCACTTAAGCTGCACTGGCTTCCAAGTTCAGGAATGAGAACTACAGGAGTAAATTCCATATTTGATATCATCGCTCATGGTATTATGCCTGTAATAGTATTAAGTGCAGGAAAAATATCCGTTTATGCACGTTATGTACGTGCAGCAACAATTCAGCAGCTTTCTGAAGACTATGTACTCTTTGCCATCTCCAAAGGAGCAAGCAAGGTATATATTCTCTTCCGTCATGTAATGAAGAACTGTCTGCTACCTATTATTACCCTTGTCGGTATGAATATGGGAAGCCTTGTTTCGGGCTCATATATCGTAGAAACAATCTTCGGATGGCCAGGTTTAGGTACTACCGGTATGAGTGCAATCTATTCAAGAGACTACAATATGATCATGGGAACAACCATGCTTTCATGTTTCCTCCTGGTATTCGGAAATCTTCTTGCGGATCTCTGTTACTCATTTGCAGATCCTCGTATCAAAGCAATGAGAGGTGAAAAGAGATGATAAAGAAGAAAGCTAACGTCGGAATGATTATAAGTGCAGCTGTACTTATTGTAATAATAATTGCGTGCCTTATGGCACCACTTTCACCATATGACCCAAATCTTGTAAAGCCACTTGAGAAGTTCCAGTCTCCATCAGCTGCTCACTGGTTTGGAACAGACAACTTCGGACGTGATGTGTTTACACGTATTCTTTATGGTGGAAGAGTATCACTTCTTGTAGGTTTCCTTTCAATGGTTGTATCCATTATATTCGGAACACTTTATGGCATCATAAGCGGTTCATCTGGAAAGATTGTTGACGGTTTTATGATGCGACTTGCAGACATTTTCATGTCTGTACCAAGTTTCCTTATTATAATCACACTGAATATCTATCTTAAGGCAGGTATCAGCACACTGGTAATTACTATTGCTCTTTTCTCATGGATGAGTGTAGCAAGAATTGTCCGTGCTGAGACTTTAAGCCTTAAAGAACGTGAGTTCGTTCTTGCATCAGAAGGACTTGGAGCAGGCAAGTTCTGGATTATAACAAAGCACTATTTTAAAAACGTATTTTCATCTGTACTTGTAGCATCTACAAACAGTATTGCTTCTGCAATCCTTACAGAATCATCATTAAGCTACCTTGGATTTGGTATTACAATTCCAAATGCATCATGGGGCGGAATGCTTGATGGAGCACAGAAATATATAATGACACATCCTAGCCTTGCGGTATATGCAGGTGCATGCATACTGATTACAGTATTATGCTTCAATGTACTTGGAAATTCCATCCGTCAGAGCTATGATCCAAAATCAAGGAGGTAAGATATGCATTTATTTGATATTGAAAATTTAAGCATAGATTTCTCCACAAGACGTGGAACAGTTGAAGCAGTAAGAGATATCTCTTTCTGTATCAATGAAGAGGAATGTGTTGCTGTAGTTGGAGAATCAGGATGCGGAAAGTCAGTAACAGCACGTTCTCTTATTGGTCTTACTGAAGCAACAGGCGGAAAAGTAAGAGAAGGAAGTAAAATCCTCTATAAAGGTGAAAATATACTGGACTATAGCGACAAGGAATGGATGAATTACCGTGGAAGCAAAACTGCAATGATTTTCCAGGATGCAATGACATCGCTTAATCCTACCATGAAAATCGGAAAGCAGATTGCTGAATGCTATGCATTCCATAGAGATGTAAGCAAAAAAGAAGCAATGGTAAAAGCTGTTGAAATGCTCAGACTTGTCGGAATTGCAAATCCTGAGGATGCTGTAAACCGTTATCCACATGAGTTCTCAGGTGGTATGAGACAGAGAGTAATGATTGCATCAGCGCTTGTGTGCAATCCATCACTCCTTATTGCAGATGAGCCAACAACTGCCCTTGATGTTACTATTCAGGCTCAGATTCTTGACCTCATAAAGGAACTCAAGGAAAAGGAGAAGATGTCTGTACTTTTAATTTCACACAACCTGGGTGTTGTTGCAGGTCTTGCGCAGAGAGTAATCATCATGTATGGTGGCCAGATTATGGAAACAGGTACAACAGAAGAAATCTTCTATGAAGCACTTCATCCATATACAAAGGGCCTTCAGAAGGCGGCTCCAAGACTTGATGAAATGGGTACAGGAAAACTCTTCACAATTAACGGAATGCCACCAGAACTTATAAATCCGCCGATAGGCTGTCCATTTGCTGAACGCTGCAGCTATGCAACAGAAAAATGCAGTTTAGAAAAACCTGATACGGTAAAGATAAGCGAAACACACAGCGTAGCATGCCATCTTGCAGCTAAGGAGGTGGAATAATGAGTAGCCCTATTCTTGAAGTAAGAAATCTTAAGAAATATTTCCGCTTAAGCGGAAACCGCACACTTAAAGCCGTTGATGATGTCAGTTTTGCTGTAAATGAAGGCGAAATACTCGGCATCGTTGGTGAATCAGGATGTGGAAAGACGACTTGTGGACGAACTGCAATTGGTCTGTACAGTAAAACAGCGGGTGAAGCTCTGTTCAGAGGTGAGGACATTCACAAGATGTCAAAATCCAAAAGAAAGCAGTACTGCTGTGAGGTTCAGACAGTATTCCAGGATCCATATGCATCCCTGGACCCAAAGAACAAGGTAATTGACCTTATTGCTGAAGGTATGGATATTCATAAGTTCTATACAAGTAAAGGTGAAAGACGAGAAAAGATTGAAGAGATAATGAGTCAGGTGGGCCTTAATCCATCATTTGTAGACAGATATCCATTTGAGTTTTCAGGTGGTATGAGACAGCGAATTGGTATTGCAAGAGCGCTTGCGGTTAATCCAAAACTGATTCTCTGTGATGAACCTATTTCTGCACTTGATGTGTCAATTCAGGCACAAATCATAAACCTCCTTATGGAACTCAGAGAAAAGAACAATCTGACATATATGATTATTTCTCATGACCTTTCTATGGTAAAGCATATTTCAGACAGAATTCTTGTTATGTATCTTGGCGAAGTTGTAGAAGAAAGCACCGCAGATGCACTTTACGAAAATCCGCTTCATCCATATACACAGGCACTTATTTCTGCAATTCCTATCCCGGATCCAAAAGTTGAATGTGCAAGAAAGAGGATAGTTCTTACAGGTCAGCTTCCAAGCCCTGTAAATCCACCAGAAGGATGTCGTTTTGCAGGCAGATGTCCAATGGCTGAAGCAAAGTGCTTTGACTGTAAACCTGAACTTAAAACCGTAGAAGATGGTCATAAAGTTGCATGTCACAAATATTAGATAGAAAATGCCATCAGACGATGGCATTTTTAAATAGTATCAACTGATACAAAAAAGTACGTGCTTTCGGAAATTTTCAATAAAAGTATGTATAAATGCTTGACTTTCCACAAGGTGGAAGGTGTAGATATATAGTAAAGAACCAGGGTAAAGGAGGGAAAGCCATGAAGATAAATGAAGTGGAACAGCTTGTAGGAATAACAACAAAGAATATCAGGTTCTATGAGGATCAGGGGCTGATTACTCCAAAACGTGGAAGTAACGGTTACAGGGACTATACGGATAGTGATGTTGAACTTCTCAAGAAGATAAGGCTATTAAGAAAGCTTTCAGTTCCCATTGAAGAAATAAAGAAAGTGATTTCCGGAAAACTCAGCTTGTCCGAATGCCTCGAAAGACACAAGATTTATCTTAATCATGAGAAAGAGAACCTGAGTATTGTCTCAGCATTCTGTGATGAACTGGTAAGAGAAGGAAAATCATTTTCAGATATGCCAGAGGATAGTTACCTTGAAAGAATCGAAACACTTGAAAAGGGAGGTACACGACTTATGGATGTTTCAAAGACAGATGTAAGGAAGAAGAAAAGAGGAGCGAAACTTGCTGCAGCAGTGATGATAGTGCTTTTCCTTATGTTTGATGTATTCATATTTATAGGAAATCACTATGAACCACTTCCAAAACTGCTGCTTGTATTTTTAGCTGGTCTTCCGCTTATAGTTGTTACTGGTATTCTGATTGCACTTATAGAAAGAATGAAAGAAATTGAAGGAGGAGAAGCAGATGAAGCTGTTAACTATTGATTATGTTCCAGGAAAGGAAATTGAAGCACTTGGTCTTGTAAGAGGAACTACAGTTCAGACAAAGAACGTAGGTAAGGATTTTATGGCTGGTATGAAGACTCTTGTTGGTGGAGAACTTACAGGATACACTGAAATGCTCACTGAAGCACGTCAGATTGCAACAAAGAGAATGGTAGATGAAGCAGAGAGCCTGGGAGCTGATGCAGTAATTGGCATAATGTATGGTTCATCTGCAATAATGCAGGGTGCGGCAGAAGTAATTGCATATGGTACTGCAGTAAAGATTCTTGATTAGTTCCAAAGGAAGGTTCAACCTTCCTTTTTTTATGATATAATTAGGGAAAACACAGGAAAGGACAGTTAAAGTGGAATTAAGAGTATTAAGATATTTCCTTATGGTTTCCAGGGAACAGAGTTTCACAAAGGCAGCAGAAAAGCTTCATATTACGCAACCTACCTTATCAAGACAGCTTGCGCTTCTTGAAGAGGAACTGGGGAAAACTCTGTTTATAAGAAACGGTCACGGAGTAACTTTAACTGAAGACGGAATTCTTCTTAAAAGAAGAGCTCTTGAAATGGCTGACCTTGAAGACAGAATCATAGATGACTTTAAAGGAAGCAGTGAAATTGTTGAAGGATCTGTTACAATCGGATGCGGTGAGTTTAAGGGGATAGAAGAACTTGCAGAAGTATGCAGAAGATATAAAGAGAAATATCCTCGTGTAACTATCTCGATTCATACAGGAACAGCAGATACTGTTCGTGAACTTATGGATAAGGGTCTTCTTGATATCGGGCTTTTCCTTGAACCTGCAAGTACTGAAGGCCTTGACTATATAAGACTTAACAATAAAGATTACTGGGTTGTAGGAATGAGACCGGATGATCCTATGGCAGAAAAGGAATATATAACGAAAGAGGATCTTAAGAACAAACCTCTTATTCTTCCTGAAAGAAGCAGTGTGCAGAGTGAACTTCTCAACTGGTTTGGAAAAGACATAAGAGAACTCAATTTTTCATATACAAGCAATCTTGGAACAAATGCAGGAATATTCGCAAATCATGGACTTGGATATCCGATATCTGTTGAAGGGGCATGCGGATACTGGAGTGAAAAGTATCTGGTTCAGAGAAGACTTTTTCCTGAGATAGTTTCAAGTACTGTTGCAGCCTGGAAAAGAAATGTGCCATATTCCATTGCTGCAAGAAAGATGATTGAAGAAATTATGCTTTTAGAGCATAAAGAGTGATAAGATATAGGCATTAGACATAATATGACAAATTAGGATATAATAACAGTGCAGGAAATCTGCACTGTTTTATTTGGAGGTATTTTTATGGGAAAGACATTAGTGGCATATTTCAGTGCCAGTGGCACAACAAAAAAGAAGGCAGAAACAATTGCAGAAGGACTTAAAGCAGACCTTTATGAAATCAAGCCTTTAGTACCATATACAAAGGCTGACCTTAACTGGATGGACAAAAAGTCAAGAAGCAGCATTGAAATGGGAGATAAGAGCATCAGACCAAAAATTGTAGAAGGAAAGATTGATCTTTCTTCATACGACAGAATCATACTGGGATTTCCAATCTGGTGGTATGTTGCTCCAACAATTGTAAATACTTTCCTTGAAAAGAATGATTTCAGTGGAAAAGAGATTGTGCTTTTTGCAACATCTGGTGGTTCTTCATTTGGAAATACAGTAAGAGAACTTCAGGGATCTGCACCTGGCGCAGTAATCAGAGAAGGGAAAGTCGTAAACGGAAAGTTCACAAAGGAAGACGCAAAGAAGATCTTCGGTTAATGAGGGACATGTGATATGAAAGAGATTAAGGAAAAGAAAGACCATGCGGAATCCATGGTATTCCCAATTGGTGAACCAAATGATGCCTATGCAAGATATTTTAAGGGTCAGAGCTATCTTGCACCTGTTTCAAAGGAACAGGTAGGAATCTACAATGTTACATTTGAACCAGGCTGCAGAAACAACTGGCATATCCATCATGCATCAGAAGGCGGCGGACAGATCCTTATATGTATTTCTGGAAGAGGCTACTATCAGGAAGAAGGGAAAGACGCGGTAGAAATGAATCCTGGAGACTGCATTAATATAAAAGCGGGCGTAAAACACTGGCATGGAGCAGCGAAAGACAGCTGGTTCAGCCATCTTGCAGTTGAAGTCCCTGGAAAAAACTGTTCAAATGAATGGCTTGAAGAAGTAAGTGACACAGAATACGGAAAGCTCAGATAGGTGAGTAATATGAAAAGATATATAGTATTATTACTGTCACTCCTTATGATTTTCTCACTATTCGCATGTGGAAGCAAGGTGGAAGAAAAACCGGATATGGAAGAAAAGAATGACGCACCTGCAGCAGAAGAATCTGAAGTAAAAAAGAATACAGTGCTTGTTGCATATTTTTCAAGAACAGGAAATACAAAGGAGCTTGCAGAATATGCGATAGAGTACCTGAATGCAGATGTGTTTGAAATTGAAGCAAAAGCTCCATATACAGATGCTGACATAAACTATGGAAACAGTAACAGCAGAACGTCTAAAGAACAGAATGACAAGAGCATGAGACCTGAAATAGCAGGAACTGTTACTGACTTTTCGCAGTATGAGACAGTTATCATTGCATATCCAATCTGGTGGGGACAGGCGCCAAGAATCATAGATACTTTTATGGAAAGCAATGATTTCTCAGGTAAAACCGTTGTTCCATTCTGCACATCAGCAAGCAGCGGTATAGGAAGCAGTGATACATATCTTCATAACCTTGCATCAGATGACGTGAACTGGAAAGAAGGTAAGCGTTTTGCAGCTGGAACATCAAAGGATATAGTAGTAAACTGGCTTAAAGATCTTAAGATAGAGCCATATAGATAAAGGAGTAAGAATATGATATATAATGAATTTCAGGGCATGAAACTTTCTGCCCTTGGTATGGGAAACATGAGACTGCCTGTAGTAGATGGAAATGACAGCTCAATTGATAAAGAAACTGCAAAAAAGATGCTTGCACTGTGTATGGAATCTGGCATCAACTATTATGATACTGCTTACGGATATCACGGAGGACAGTCTGAACTTGTGGTTGGTGAACTTATGAAGGAATACAAAAGAGACAGTTTCTATCTTGCTTCAAAGTTCCCAGGATATGACGCATCAAACTGGCCAAAAGTAGAAGAAATCTTTGAAGAACAGCTTAAGAAATGTCAGGTAGAATATTTTGACTTTTATCTCTTCCATAATGTATGCGAGATGAATGTGGATGCGTATCTTGATCCGAAGTATGGTATCTATGATTATCTCATGGAACAGAAGAGAAACGGACGTATCCGTCATCTTGGTTTTTCTTCTCATGGTGATATTTCCTGTATGACAAAATTCCTTGAAGCCTATGGAAAGGATATGGAATTCTGTCAGATAGAACTGAACTATTTTGACTACAAGTTCCAGGATGCAAAGGGGAAACTCAGCCTTCTTGAAAAATGGAATATACCTGTATGGGTTATGGAACCGGTAAGAGGTGGTCAGCTTGCATCTCTTACTCCAGATGCTGAAGCAAAACTTAAGAAAGCAAGACCAGATGAAGGAATTCCAGCCTGGGCATTCCGTTTTCTTCAGTCATTCCCTAATGTAACCATGACACTTTCAGGCATGTCCAATATGGAGCAGCTTAAAGAGAATATAAAGACATATGAAGAGGCAAAACCACTTAACGAAGAAGAAATGAATCTTATTCTTGGTATCGCAGATGAAATGATAAAAAGAACAACAGTACCATGTACAGGCTGTCATTACTGCGTATCAAAGTGTCCAATGGGACTTGATATTCCATTCCTCTTAAAACAGTATAATGAAGCAATGGTAGCCGGTTCGGGTGACTTTATTGCACCTATGGCACTTTCTGCAATTCCATCTGACAAGCAGCCAGAATGCTGCATCAGCTGTCACAGCTGTGAAAAGGTATGTCCTCAGACTATTCATATCCCTGAAGAACTTGCAAAATTTGCAAAGAAGCTGGGAAGATAAGAGAAAAGAATCCACGCAATAAATGCGTGGATTTTCTAATATAAAACTAATACGCTTTTATGAGATTTACATAGAATTCTACGTTTTTAGAGAGTATATCAACTGCAATATGTTCATCTACGGAATGTGTGCCACCATTCTTTCCGTCGTTAAGTACTCCTGTAAAGCGGTAAACGCTTTTTGATGGACAGACTTTGCAGTAGTATCTTGAGTCTGTTCCTGCTGCCATCATCTGTGGAAGAAGAACTGCACCTGGATACATATCATTTAATACTTTGAGTATAGTTTCATATGCTTTAGTATCAATTGATTGAATTTCAGGTGGATTATGACCTTTAAGAACCTTGATTTCAATTTCTTCCGGGAGAAATGAACGGTAATGGGAAATTACATCATCAATAGTCTCTCCTGGAAGAATCCTGCAGTTTATAACGGCCCAGGCACGTTCAGGCATAACATTTGCCTGAGGGCTTCCGCCGGCCATTGTTACAGCAGACGTGGTGCGGGTAAGCGCGTTATACTGTGGATCCTTTCCAAACAAGAGGACACATGCATTAGTTGGACAA
>JAKSSM010000006.1 GCA_024403065.1 Clostridia bacterium
ATCTCTGCTCCATCTGAAGAAAGAATGGAAGAACTTAAAAAAGAATATATGTAATGAAGAAGGCTCGCACTACGCGAGCCTTTCTGTTTAAAAATTTCAGATATGAGATTTAATCCAGTTTAAAAGGAACTCCATCTGTTCTTCTTTGTGGAACCAGTGCTCTCCACCTTCCATTACAGTAACATTAGACCCTGTTCTTTCTGCAAAATCCCTTATGGTGTCATATGACTGCATGTTATCATCTGATCCATAAAGAATTTCCACTTTCTTATTCCACCTTACAGGATTCTCTCTTACCCAGTTAAGATAGTCATAGGAGAGAATCTCCCCGAATGACGTTTCTATCTCTTTCTTTTCTTTAAGAGTATCTTCACTTACTCCTGCCCATACCATCATGTTAAGGATAAGTTTTTCCATATCTGCAATTGGCGATATGAGGAAAGTCCTATCAGGTTCAGCATCTGACAGCATCAGAAAATATGCGCCAATGCTGTTTGCAATGACAGTTACGCTGTCATAACTCCCCTTTATACTCCCAAGAAACTCTGAAAACTCCTTCTTTGCGTCCCACGGCTTTTCTGATCTGTAATCAAAACCTGTTACATCATATCCCTTGAACAGACTTCTGTAAATTTCAGAGTACTCCGGATTTCCTCCTTTACCCTGGATATCTATGGCCGCTTTGTTCATATGTCAAACCTAGAACTTGCTGTGAACCGAAAGAGCAGCTGCGAATATTACAATGAAAAGAACTACAGTCAGTACAAAGAATATATCTGAAAGTTTCTTCGTTCTTTTTCCTGCAAGTGCCATAATGGTAAATACAACTGTAAGAAGTGCCAGTACGATGAATGCGATATACAGGAAACCACTTCCACTGTCGAACAGATTCTGAACCATGGAATAATGATATGTCTTCATCTGATTCAGGATTTCTCCATCAGGACCAGGATATGGTACAAGTGCCTTATCACTGATAACAGGAACAAATGAACAGATGAAAAGTATTGCAACTATCAGCAGTTTTAAAAGATCCTTACCTTTTTTCATTGAAATGCTCCTTTCTTCTACCCCTGAAGTATATCATATTTTTCTCTATTCTAACAAATCAAAAACGGAAGAGGTTTCCCTCTTCCATCATATTTTCTATTCGCCGAGTTTTGGATTTTCTTTGAGTCTATTGAAGTAGCTTACTGTTTCCTTTACTACAACACCATTAAGTGCGATGAGTGCAATAAGGTTTGGAATAGCCATGAATCCGTTGAAGATGTCGGCAATCGTCCATACAGCAGAAACTGTAAGGAATGGACCTACAAGAACCGCAAGGATATATAACCATCTGAATCCAGTAAGAACACCCTTCTTCTTTCCGCCAACAAGGTATTCAAGACATCTTTCTGAATAATAGTCCCATCCTAAGATTGTTGTAAATGCGAAGAATGAAAGGCAGAGTGCAAGAAGGAATGAACCGATGTTTTCAGCCCAAGGAAGGCCCTTGCCGAAGGCAAATGCAGTAACTGCAGCACCTTCAAGACCAGTTTCATTGGCACCAGTAACAAGAATACAGAGACCTGTCATCATACATACAATAATTGTATCGATGAATGTTCCAGTCATTGTTACAAGACCCTGACGTGCAGGTTCGTTTGTCTTTGCAGCAGCTGATGCGATTGGAGCAGAACCAAGACCTGCTTCATTGGAGAATACACCACGGGCAACACCCTTCTGCATAGCAAGGAAAAGTGCACCAAGAGTACCACCTGCAACGGCACGGAGTCCAAATGCTCCCTCAAAGATTGAAACGATAGCTGCAGGGATCTTTCCAATGTTGAATACAAGAATTGCAACAGCAATTGCAATGTAAAGAATAATCATGAATGGAACGATGATACTTGATACAGTTGAGATTCTCTTGATTCCACCAATAAGTACAAGTGCTGTAAGCACTGTAACTACGAGAGCAGTAATAACTGTAGCCCATGCATATTCATTTTCTCCAATGGAGAAAGCGATATTTGCCTTGTCTGGGTCAAAGAAGTTCTGAACAGCAGATGCAACACCATTGATCTGTGTAATAGTTCCGATACCCATAAGACCTGCAAGAGTTCCGAAAAGTGCGAAAAGCTTACCAAGCCATGTCCACTTCTTTCCCATACCCTTTTCAATGTAGTAGAAAGGTCCACCAAGAGCATGACCTTCATCATCAATTGTTCTGTATTTTACAGAAAGGAGTCCTTCAGCATACTTTGTAGCAGTACCAAGACATGCTGCAACGAACATCCAGAATAATGCACCAGGACCACCAGCAAGAATGGCGGTAGCAACACCTACGATGTTACCTGTACCAACTGTAGCAGAAAGTGCTGTACAGAGTGCTGCGAATGATGAGACTTCTCCTTCTCCCTCTTTTTCGTTTTTAAACATGTATTTAAGGGCGAGTCCCATTTTTCTGAACTGGAGACCTTTAAGTCTTACAGTAAGAAGTATTCCGGCACCCATAATAAGACAAAGCATCGGCACGCCCCATGCGATGTCATCCAACTTGTTTAGTATATCCATGAATGTCATATGCATCCTCCTTTCATGTGATTCTAAAACTCTAAAAAATAAACTTTATCTATATATTACAATAAAGGCCCCGCAAAAACGAGGCCTAAATCTACAAATTATTATTAAAACTTAGAATCCGGAAAAGTTATTTCTTGCTGTTCTTTCTTTCTTCAAGCTTTGTGATGCAGATAGCAGCTGAGCTGTCACCTGTGATGTTAACTGCTGTACGTCCCATATCGAAGAGTCTGTCAATACCAGCTACAAGTGCAATACCTTCTACTGGAAGACCAACTGACATAAGTACCATTGAAAGCATTACCATACCAGCACCTGGAACACCAGCAGTACCGATTGATGCGAGTGTTGCTGTAAGAACGATTGTTACCATCTGGCCAAGTGTTAAATCAATACCGAAGCATGATGCAATGAAGATTGCACAAACACCCTGATAGATTGCTGTACCGTCCATGTTGATTGTAGCACCAAGTGGAAGAACGAATGATGATACTTCATCTGAAGCTCCCATCTTCTTGCAGCAGTCAATGTTGATAGGAAGTGTAGCTACTGAAGATGCACTTGAGAATGCGAAGATCATAGCTGGATAGATTCCCTTGAAGAACTGAAGTGGGCTCATCTTACCGATTGTAGCAACTGTTACTGAGTAGCAAACAACTGTGTGAAGTACATAGCAGATGTATGCGCAAAGAAGTACGAGTCCGAGGGATCCTAAGATTTCAGCTCCGTTAGCAGCGATAACTGGTGCAAGTAAGCAGAATACTGCGATTGGGGAAGTCTTTAAGATCATTTCCATAACCTTGATGAATACTTCATTGAAGCTTAATACAAGGTCAGCTACTGGCTTTGCCTTTTCGCCAGTTAATACGATACCGATACCAACAAAGATAGCGATAACGATAATCTGAAGCATTGTTGCGTTAACAAGTGGAGCAACTGCGTTTGATGGGAAAATACCAACGAGTGTATCCATGAACTTGGCTGAGTTAGCTGTATATTCAAGACCTGAAGTTTCAAGTACAGGGAAGACTCCCTTGAATAATGAACCAATACCTAAACCGATAACGATAGCAACAACTGTTGTGCATAAGTAGTAAACTACAGTCTTAGCACCGATTGATCCAACCTTTCTGATGTCCTTCATTGAGATGATACCAGAAATCATTGAGAAGAGTACTACTGGAACTACTGCAAACTTAAGTAAGTTTAAGAAGATTGTTCCGAATGGCTTGATGTATTCATTTAAGAATGGAGCTCCACTCTTACCAACGATTAAGCCAACTGCGATTGCTACAACTAGTGCGATTAGAATCTGCACTGCGAGTGATAATCCTTTTTTCTTTTCCATTTTCTCTTGTTCCTTTTCTATAAATTTTGTGCAACGTAATTGTTGCTTTTTAACAAAAATATGTTGTCCTTATTGTAGTACTTTTTACAATAAATGCAATACTTTTTAGCGAAAAAATCATATATTTTTTGTATTTTTTCGCGTTCATAATATTTTTTACATATAGTAAGCGAACGGAAATTCAAGAAAATATCCTTTTGTTCGTGTTTAAATCAGTATAGCATATGTCTATCGTGGTAGACAAGTGTTTTTTGTACAAAAACACGATTTTTATTCAGAAGGCATTTTATATGTGTCAACTACCCTTTTTACAGCCTTTCTTATCTCAATTGTGCTCTCTGTTTCAACAGCATCTCCAAGAATCTGAAGTTTTTCTTCAAGATCTTCTGCTGAAACCGGTTCATCATGCTCAATGAAGATAAGGTCATTTTCTGTCTTTGTCATGTTTTCTGTCTTTATGAGGAGTTCCTCATAGAGCTTTTCACCAGGACGAAGTCCTGTTTCTATAATCATGATGTCCTTATATGGTTCGTATCCTGAAAGTCTTATCATGTTCTCTGCAAGATCAAGAATCTTTACAGGCTTACCCATATCAAGACAGAAGAGTTCACCATTCTTTGCCATCTTACCTGATGTAAGTACAAGCTGGCTTGCTTCTGGAATAGTCATGAAATATCTGATGATTCGTTTATCTGTAATTGTTACAGGACCACCATTCTGAATCTGACGCTTGAAAAGCGGAATAACTGAACCTGCAGAGCCAAGCACATTTCCGAATCTTGTTGCAGTAAATGTGGTTGTCTTTGATGTTGCCGCATGAGAAAGAGTAATCATTTCGCAGATTCTCTTTGTGGCACCCATAATGTTTGTTGGATTTACAGCCTTGTCTGTTGAAACAAGCATGAAACGTTCACAGTCATACTTTTCAGTAAGAAGCACAGTATTCAGTGTACCGAATACGTTGTTCTTTACTGCTTCAACCGCATTATGCTCCATAAGAGGAACATGCTTGTGGGCAGCAGCATGAATTACAATATTTGGTCTATGGGTTTTGAATACTTCTTCAAGACCACGTCTGTCGCATACAGAAACTATTTCAATCTGTGAGTTGATTCCTGCACCGTATTTAAGCTTCAGTTCCTGTTCAACATCATATGCTCCATTTTCATATACATCGAGAATTACAAGCTTCTTTGGCTGCATTCTTGCAATCTGACGGCAGAGTTCTGAACCGATTGATCCGCCACCACCAGTGATAAGCACAACCTTGTTTCTGTAGTATTCCTTTACTTCCTCACTCAGGAAATCCTTTGGAGCACGGAAAAGAAGTTCTTCGATGTCGAATTCTCTCATCTTTCTCTTTCCGCCTACAGTTTCCATTGTAGGATAGTCATATACCTTTACCTTGTATCCGAGTGTGCTGTAGTAGTTGTATATGCTTATAAGTTCACCGCTGTCCTTATGTGGAATGGCAAGTACTATTTCCTGCACTCCCATATCGGAAAGCATTGTTCTTGTAATATCCTTTTCATATATTACAGGAATACCGAACATGGATCTTCCTGTTTTGTTCTTGTCCTTATCAATAAAGCAGAGCGGCTGATACATGGCCTTTGGGTTGTTGAAAAGCTCTTCAGCAAGTGATGCTCCAACACGGCCTGCACCAAGGATTGCAATCTTTATCTTCTGTGCAATCTTTATTACTTCCTTTTCATCAGGATTCTGGATGTCAACACCACAGAAATACTTTATGATACCAACTGCAAACTTGTGGGATTCAGGACCCTTGTTTGCACTTTCATAGAGATAGTGGTAAACCATTCTCATTACGATGGCAACAAGAAGGTTAAGACAGATTATGGAAAGCTGTCTTATGAATTCTGTGCCTCCGATTGGAAGGATGTAGTTGAATGCCACATAGAAAACTCCACCAATGGCATCTGCCATTATGAGTCTTATGTATGAAACCATTCCGCCATATCTCCAGATCTGCACATAGACGCTTAAAAGAAGTCTCATGCCGCAGATAAAGAAATATCCCATTATCATCTGCTGAAGAATGATGTTTCTTGTAAAAATGGTATGAGTACTTGGATGGAAAACAAGCATAAGCACTGCTACCCCTATGAAGATAAGGCTGTCATAGAATACAAGAAGCCATCTTATTTTGTTTCTTTTGATGTAATCAATCATCTATTTTTCTTCCTTATTTATTATTCTTTCCTGTTATGTCATCAATCATAACAGGCTTTAATCCTGCTTCAGCGAGAATTCCTCTTGCCATTTCATCAGGATATCCTTCCTTTACAACAATACGCTTGATACCAGCGTTAATAATCATCTTTGCACAGATTGCACATGGCTGATGTGTTACATAGATAGTAGCTCCTTCAATGGAGTTACCCATACATGCAGCCTGGATTATTGCATTCTGTTCAGCATGAAGAGCACGACAGAGTTCATGACGTTCACCGGATGGAACATTAAGCTTCTGTCTTAAGCATCCTCCGATTTCTCCACAGTGCTTGAGTCCCTTTGGAGCTCCGTTATATCCTGTTGCAACTGCCCTGTTATCCTTTACAATAACTGCACCCACGTTTCTTCTTAAGCATGATGAACGTGTTGCAGCAAGTTCTGCCATTTCAATAAAGTATTCGTCCCATGTTGGTCTAGCCATACAGTTTCTCCTCTCTGTAGTACACTTCCTTAAGATAAAGTCCTGATGCAGGTGCTGTGAAACCTGCGTTTGACCTTGATCTCTTTTCTATTATATCTTTTACTTCTTCCGGTTCTTTCTTCTTGAGGCCCACGTCAATAAGTGTTCCCGTTATGATTCGAACCATATTGTATAAAAAACCGTCTCCGGTTATTTCCAGATAGATGTCATTACCTGAACCCTTTTTCACTTCCAGTCTGTAGACAGTTCTCACTGTTGTCTCTCTTGGAATTGAACCTGCACTTTCAAAGCATTTGAAATCGTGGGTTCCAACGATGAATGAAGCAGCTTTTCTCATACGCTCCATATCAAGAGGTCTTGTTACCTGATAGGTATAGTCACGTCTGAATGGGTTAGGTGTCTTTGAATTGTCAATTATATATCTGTAGGTTTTACCCTTGCAGTCAAATCTTGCGTGGAAATCAGGTGGCACTTCCTTAATATCCTTTATATATACATCTCCAACAGCAAACATGTTGTTTTTGCCGCCTGAAAAATAGTTGTTCAAGGCGTCCTTAAGATTTTCAAGAGGTATTCCGAAGTCACCAGAAAACGTTGCAGTCTGCCCGAGAGCATGAACTCCTGCATCGGTGCGGGATGCACCATTTATTGTAACTTCAGGAATTCCTGTGAACTTTGAAAGAGCTTCTTCCACTCTTCCCTGAACAGTGCGTGTACCTTCCTGTCTCTGCCATCCTTTAAAATCACGGCCATCATATTGAATTGTAAGGAGAATGTTTCTCATCATATAAATATCTTAAACTCCGTAATATTAAAGAGAAATACAAGATAAATAGTTAGGGCAGCTGCCATATATGGAACAAGAGGCTTCTGATCCTTGAAGCTTCCTTTCTTTACAACAGTTGAAAGGAAAAATCCCAGTCCTGAAAGGACAGTTGTAAGGAGAAAAACAGAAATTACTCCTCTTACACCCGTCATAAGCCCGATGGCACTATATAGCTTTATATCAGCTCCACCTATTCCAGGTTTTCTGAAAAGCAGTTTTCCAAGCGCAAAAAGCGCAAGGGATATGATTACTCCTGCAAGGAATCCGAAAAGGAGCTCCCTAAATATCCTAAGCTTCATCGGAAGAAATCCGATGGTAGAAGCTGTAAGAAGAATAACCAGTTCATCAGGAACTATCATATACTTCCAGTCACAGAGTGCTGCAAGATACATTACAAAAAGTGCAAATGATGAAACAATCGCATATTCTCCCCCGTATCTTACTGAAAGATATATGAGACAGCAGGAAAAAAGTGCTGAAAATATATATTTGTATGGAACTGATCTCATTCTCACTTCCGTGTTCAGGAGTTCTTCTCCTGGTTCCTCGTTATAGTCGCAGAGCCACTTTGCAGGAATTCTGTTGAAAATATATACAAGGATATTCCCAAGAAAAAAACCAAGAGGAAGTGAAAGTGTTACATATATTACATACTTCATTCTATTTTATGAGGTTTCCTATAATTGTTCTTGCAAGTTCAGCGCCCACATTTCCACCGAGGGTCTTTCCGAAGGAGCCGAAGTTCTTTCCAATGGATCTTCCAACCTGTCTTCCGATGGTTCCTGCAGCAGAACTTGTAACACGCTTTACTGCCTTTTTCTTTTCATACTCTTCCTTTGAAACGGATGACTTGGAATCATTCTTTGTCACGCTGGACTTCTTTTCCTTAGGTACTTCTTCCTTGAGACTTTCTGCCTCTTCAACTCTCATGAAATACTCATAGGCTGACGGATTGTCTACAGGATCTCTGTATTTGAGATAAAGATTGTTTATAAGGATAGCCTTCTGTCTCTCATCATCTGTCATCTTCATATCCATGGTAAGAGGTGCACAAACCTTTACCTTTTCAACAACAGTTGGAACACCATCTTCTGAAAGAGTGGATACAAGAGCTTCTCCTGTACCAAGGTTTATAAGGGTCTTGTATGTATCAAACTCAGGATTTACTCTGAAGGTATCCGCAACAGTCTTTACAAGCTTTTCATCATTTGGAGTATAGGCTCTTAATCCGTGCTGGATTTTGTTGTTGAGCTGCTGAAGGACATCTGATGGGATATCCTTTGGAGTCTGTGAAATGAAATATACTCCAACACCCTTTGAACGGATGAGCTTTGCCACCTGAACAAATTTGTCCCTTAAGACCTTACTCATGTCTCTGAAGATTACATGGGCTTCATCAAAGAAGAATACCATTCTTGGCTTATCAAGATCTCCAACTTCAGGAAGAACTTCAAAAAGTTCCGAGAACATCCAGATAAGGAATGTGGCATACATTGTGGAGTCAGAAATCAGACTCTGGCAGTCAAGGATATTGATCATTCCCCTGCCGTTTTCGTCTGTTCTGAACCAGTCAGCAATAGAAAGGGCTGGTTCAAAGAAGAATCTGTCACCACCTTTGGCTTCAAGGGCTACTATGTCACGGATAATTGTAGTTGCTGTAACCTGTGGAATATTTCCATAGATTTTCGAATATTCATCATTGTTCTCAAGGGCATGGTTAAGCATGGCCTTCAGATCCTTTGTATCTATAAGGAGGATTCCCTTGTCATCTGCAATCTTGAATATTACCTGAAGAACTGAACTCTGGGTATCACTTAAATCCATAAGCTTTGAAAGAAGCACAGGTCCCATTTCCGATACTGTTGTTCTAAGCTGTATTCCCTTTTCAGCAAAGATATCCCAGAATGTCACGGGGAATTCCTTTGCAAGTCCTGCAAGGTCTCCTTTTACATCAGAAAAGAATACAGGAACACCCATCTGGCTCAGGTCTTCTGCAAGAGTTTTTAAGGTTGTTGTCTTACCTGTACCAGTGGCTCCAGTAATAAGGCCATGACGATTCATCATCTTTGGAAGAAGAGTAACTTCTTTTCCGTCTTCAGTAAGTCCAATTACAATTTTTCCGTCTTTATACATAACTAGTTCTCCCCGTATGAGTAAACCATGTTCTTTCCTGTCTTCTTTCCGCCCTTTGGTGCAAGGAAAAATGGAATGAGAAGAAGGAATGCTGTTCCAAGAGGCACATTTATTCCAGTTGCAATAGCCATACCGATTACCATGGCAAATGCTGAATCAAGCATGACTGCACAGATTGCAATTGCTGCAATATCAGGTAAAAGACCGAAGTAGATAAAGAAAATCTGAATTACAGTCTTTACCATCTTTGCTGATGGTACATTTACTGCAACATCAAGGAATGATGATACAGTAGTTGAATAGTAGTCAATCGATACGATAAATATGATTGAGAACAGCACAATAAGTATATTTTCTCTGAAAACGATACCTGCAATCACCATGGCAGGAATCATATCAAGCAGTGTATTTGCGGTACCTGATATAAGTGAATAGAAAAGTTTCTTCAGTGTTGATTCAGGAATGAGAATGAAGAATGATTTTCCAGCATCCTCACTCAAACTGTTTCCAAGGGATCTGAAGAATGCCATGCCTCCAATTACGAGAGCTACTATCAGGAATCCCGGAGCATCAGAAGATGCAAGTTTAATTACTGCTGTACATATAAGGATAGACACTACTGTGTACGTTATACAGGTCTTTGTAAAGTAGTGAAGCTTTGCAAATCTGTAGCGGTTATACATATCCTTGAAGAAGAATGTATTTGCGCCCCATCCACGGTTGAAACCGTTTCTTAAAATCTTTTCGGATCTTTCCTTCTTTCTTGCAATTACTCCTCCTTCATTTGCCTGTGCCATCATATTTGCAACCTCTTCAGATTTTGTCATGGCATCTTCATAGAAGTCGCACTTGAGGTTCCATATGATAACTGCAAGAAGAACAAGCCCTATAAGGGACAGCCCTATAAAGAGGAGCATGCTTCCTGTGTTTCCATAGAGGCTTTCCTTCCAGATTGCAGGAACTGTTCCGAATACCGGTATAAACTCAGTCCATTTCATATCGAAAAGACCAAGAGCTGTTTCAATATATCCTGCTCCACCATTCAGATACTTTGCACCATATGAGAGGAGCATCAGTACAAGTGGTACAAATGCAAGATATGGAATCACTGACTTGAATCCCGGTGCACGGGATGCAAGCACATAGAAAAGTATCATGAAAAGCTGCGCGTAGCAGAGTGTGAGTACAAATGTGAAAATGAGACCCACAACTGATGTTCCAGGGAAGCCGTTATCAAGAAGAAGCGGCATTTCGTAGAACATGTATATTCCGATAAATACGGATGTAAAAAGTTTTGATACAGTTCTGAAGAGGAGAACAAGCTGTGGCTTTACAGGGCTCGAGAAAAGAAGCACCACATCCGCCGGCTGGAATATCTTTCCGCCTGACTCTCCTGAGTTTGCTGTCATAAGTCCAATGAGAACTGCAACAGCAAGGAAACCTATGGTTGTAAGGAGTCTTGCAACATCCTCGTGGGAAAGATTATCTCCCAGTTCCTCCACAGGATTTTCAATACCCTGAAATTCTTCAATAACTGTTCCGTCGTCAGGTAATATTTCGTCATCATCCGGAACAAGTGTAGCAACGAGGAACCCTATAAGACCACCCATTACCATACATGCAACCATGAAGATGATGAACCATGACTTGAACAGTTTCTTTATTGTGTTCAGGAAACTGTGAAGCGCATAATATCCTATGAATCTCATCTTAAGACCGGTCCTTCCTCAGTTTTCTTTTTCTTTCCGAAAAGTGAAAATCCCTTCTTTTCAGGTTTTTCAGTTTCTTCCTTCAAGGCACCTTCCTGCATATCGTCACTGCTTAATCCTTCAGTAACGTCGAAGAAAAGCTGTTCAAGAGTTCTTCCGTCCTGAAGGAGTTCTTCCTTTGTAATATCAGCTTTGATCTTTCCACCCTGCATGATGATTGTTCTGTCCCAGAGTTCATCCATAGTGTCAATGATGTGTGTACTTACAAGGAGTGTAGCACCACTGTTTTTCATATCAATCATCTTTTCCTTGAGTTTTCTTATGGCATGTGGGTCAAGACCTATCATTGGTTCATCAAGCATGAGAACTTCAGGTTCAGGTAAAAGACCAAGGCAGAGGTTGAGTTTCTGCTGCATACCTTTTGAAAGTTCATCTCCGAACTTCTTTTCCTTGTCAGCAAGTTCAAAGTCAGAGAAAAGACTGTTTATTTTATCCTTGTAGTCCTTAAGTTTATATACTCTTGCAAGGAACTCCATATGTTCCCTTACAGTAAGATTTCCATAGAGTGATGGAAGTTCAGGAATATATCCAAGAACTCTTCTTGCTGCTTCATTCTTTGTGGAGAGACCGTTAATTGTTACCTCTCCCTCATATTTGAGATAGCCTATTGCTGACTTCATGAGTGTTGACTTTCCGGCACCATTTGGTCCAAGAAGTACTGTTACAGTACCTTCCTTCAAATCAAAGCTTACATCATCAAGAGCCTTAAGCTTCCCGTATTTCTTTGTTACATTTTTTACGCTTAACATAGTATTCTACCTCTAATCGCATAATTATCCATAATAGAGTATTTTACCACAGTGTAAAGGATTATTCCACAAAAACAACATATATGTAGTAATCTCAAATGTGTTATTTCTGTGACTTTTGCCCATACACAAAAAAATGCATTGCAATTGAAGTGAATAGACTCTATAATAAATCATCTTTAATTCGGCTGAAAAAGGAGGAGATATTTGAATTATGGAAATCATTGTTAATATTAACGATTTCATTAATGGTATCGTTTGGGGCCTTCCTATGATTATTCTTATCGTAGCTACAGGAATCTTCTATACCATTAGGCTTGGTGGAGTGCAGTTTGTGCGCTTCGGTCGTCTTTTCAAAGACACAATTATTAAGGCTTTCAAAAAGAAAGATACTGAAAAGCCAGCAAAGGGAGAACTTACTTCCTTCCAGGCAGCAATGACTTCTGTATCCGCAATCGTAGGTTCCGGAAACATCGCAGGAGTTGCCACAGCTATCGTTGCAGGAGGTCCAGGTGCAGTATTCTGGATGATCGTTGCAGCGCTTTTCGGAATGGCATCCAAATTTGCAGAAATCGCTCTCGGTATCAAATATCGTGAGCTCAACCCAGATGGAACACCAACAGGTGGTGCTATGTACTACCTTGCAAAGGGTTTAAAGGCTAGATGGGTTGGCGTTGTATTTTCAATCCTTGTAATTCCATTTGCATTTGTAATCAGTGGAATCGTAGACTCAAACACAATTGCTTTAACATTACAGGACTACATTGGAATCCCAACACTTGTAACAGGTATTGTACTTGCACTTGTTGCTGGATTCACCATCCTTAAAGGTGTATCCGGTGTAGGATATGCATGTTCCCTTGTTGCACCATTCATGGGTGGAGCATACATTCTTTCCGGTATCCTTATCATCATCTTAAACATCAAAGGTGTTCCAGGTGCTGTAGTTGAAATCATCCAGGGAGCATTCAACCCTAGAGCAGTTACAGGCGGCGCAATCGGTTCAATTCTTGTTGTAATGAAGAATGGTATCGCAAGAGGCCTTTTCTCCAACGAAGCAGGACTTGGTACATCAGCAATGATTCATGCAAGCGCTAAGGTTAACCATCCAGTTGAACAGGCTGTATGGGGACCAATCGAAGTATTCCTTGACACAATCCTTGTTTGTACAATCACTTCACTTTCAATTGTACTTTCAGGACTCTGGTCAAATGGCGAACTTGACGGTGCATCACTTACAGTAGGAGCTTTCCAGAAGACGCTTCCTGGTGAATTCGGAACAATTATCTCCATCGGATGCGTTGTACTCTTCGGTTTCTCATGCCTTATCAGCTACTATGTATATGCTGAACGTGCTATCGACTTCCTTACTCATGGTACAGGAAACAAGCTTATCCTTCGTATCGTATGGGTGCTTGCAATCGTAGTAGGTTCACAGACTACATTAGGATTTGCATGGGATCTTGCAGACACAATCAATGGACTTATGATCATTCCTAACCTTGTAGGACTTATCCTCTTAAGCGGCGAAGTAGTTGCTTTAAAGAAGGAATATTTCGAAAAGGACAGACTTCCAGTTCATAAGTAGGAGATGTGTTAAAGTAAGTTATATCTCTATATATAAACTCCGCCTTTAAAGGTGGAGTTTTTTTGTTCATTGTGCTATACTATATTTCGTTTTTTGGAGGAAATGAAAATGAAAAGAACAACATGTACTATTCATCTTGATAATCTTAAACACAATGTGGAAATAATAAAGGGACTTACAAAGGGTTCAGAAATCATTGCAATCATCAAAGCTGATGCCTATGGCCATGGAGCTGCAAAGATTTATCCTGCACTGAAGGAATGCGGAATTGAAAATTTCGCAATTGCTACCCTTTCAGAAGGGATAGAATTAAGAGAAGCAGGTCTTAAGGACCCGGTAATCGTTCTTGTTGATACACAGGATGACGACCTAAAGAAGCTCGTAGACTACAACCTTACTCAGGCCGTATTCTCCCTTGATACAGCAGAAAAAATCAACGAATATGCAAAGGAAAAGGGCGTAAAGCAGCCAGTAGCCCTCAAACTTGATACAGGAATGTCAAGAGTAGGTTTCCAGGTATATGGTGACTATCTTGAAAAGAGTATTGAAGATATCAAAGCCCTTTCAGAGCTCTCAAATATCGAAATCACATCTGCATTCACTCATTTTGCAAATGCAGATGACCTTGAAGACGGATTTTCAGATATCCAGTTTGAAAGATTCAAGACTGGTGTAGAAAAGATAAGAGAAGCAGGAGTTACTATTCCAAAGCTTCACGTATCAAACACACCATCAATTCTCCTTCACCCTGAATATCAGCTTGATATGGTAAGACCTGGAGATATCCTCTATGGACTTCTTGACCTTAAGCAGTGGGAGAAATACAACTTCAAAGAAGTCATGACATGGGAAACATATATTGACCTTGTAAAGGAAATCCCAGAAGGTGCAACTGTAGGATATGGAAGAACATACAAGGCAGAAGGTGTAAGAAGAATTGCGTCTCTTCCTCTCGGATTTGCAGACGGCTATTCAAGAGCCCTCTCCAACAAAGGCTATGTTGTAATCCACGGAAAAATCGCACCTATTGTTGGTCGTGTATGTATGGATCAGTTCATGGTTGATGTAACAGATATTCCAGAAGCAAAGAGAGGCGACGAGGTAAAGCTTCTTGATGGAGACATGATTTCCATCTACAAGATGGCTGAACTTATCGGTCGTGACGTGGATGAAATCGTTCTTGGAGTATCAAAACGTGTTCCAAAGGTATATGTGAAATAAAAATTTTGCATTGTGCACAAAAATATCATATTTTTTTGTTGACATATAACAAAACGAGTGATATTATACTTCTAACGATAAAATCGAAAGGAAAACTCATATGACTCTTGTTAAAAGAACAGACATGTTAATGATGGACGGTATGATGATGTGCATGATGATGTGCAAAACTTTTAATGAGAATAAAACGAATGAGCTTTTCTAAACACAAAATCAAAACCGTACTTTAAAGAAGCCATTTAAGTGGCTTCTTATTTTTTTCTAGGAGGACAAAATGAAAAAGTTATTATCAGTATTATTAGTACTCGTACTTCTCGTAAGTACACTCGTATCATGCGGACAGAAGGCAGACAAGACAGTAATCGCCGTTCCAGATGATGCTACAAACGAAAACAGAGCTTTAAATCTTCTCGTTGCTCAGGGACTCATCACTCTTAACTCAACTGCTGATGGCCTTGCTACAGTAAGAGACATCAAGGACAACCCTTACAACATCGAATTCAAGGAAGTTGTAGCTGCTCAGATTCCTAACGTACTTAAGGACGTTACTTGCGCAGTAATCAACGCAAACTATGCTATCGAAGCAAAGCTTACTCCATTCATCACTGAAGGAACTGACGTTTCATATCCAAACATCGTATGTGTAAAGGAAGGAAACGAAAACACAGATCTTGCAAAGGCACTTGTTGCAGCTGTTAACTCAACTGCTGTTCAGAAGTACATTGCTGACACATTCAAGGGTGCAGTTGTATGTGACCTTGTAAACCCAGGGGATGGATTTGATCCTGCAGTAGACTATGCAGCACTTGCTGGTCAGACAATCAAGATTGCAGCTTCCCCTACACCACACGCTGAAATCTTAAAGGCTGCAAAGGACGTACTTGCTCAGAAGAACATCACTCTTCAGATCATCGAATTCGAAGATTACGTTCAGCCAAACACAGTTGTAGAAGAAGGCGAATGCTTCGCTAACTACTTCCAGCACATCCCATACTTAAACGATTTCAACGCTGCTAACGGAACTCACATCGTATCAGTTATCGCTGTTCACCACGAACCAATGGGAATCTACTCAGACAAGATCTCATCACTTGACTCAATCAAGAAGTAAATAAAAGGAATTTTCAATGATCGAAATCAGAAATCTTTCAAAAACATTCGATTCAGTTGAAGCTTTGAAGAATGTCTCCATCACTATAGAGGATGGGGACATCTTTGGCATTATCGGTATGAGCGGTGCTGGTAAATCCACACTTGTACGTACCATCAATATGCTTGAAAAGCCAACTGACGGAACAGTATTAATAGATGGCGTAGACCTCTCACTTCTTTCAAAGAAGGAACTCCGCGAAGTAAGAAGAAATGTAACAATGATCTTCCAGCACTTCAACCTCCTTCAGCAGAGAACATGCCTTAAAAATGTGTGTTTCCCACTGGAGCTTATTGGAGTAAAAAAAGATGAGGCTGAAAAGAAGGCTATGGAACTTCTTACACTTGTAGGACTTCCAGACAAGGCTGATTCATACCCATCACAGTTATCCGGTGGTCAGCAGCAGAGAGTAGCAATTGCAAGAGCCCTTGCTACAAACCCAAAGGTGCTTCTCTGTGACGAAGCAACATCAGCTCTTGACCCAAAGACTACAGCTCAGATTCTTGAACTCATCCGTAAAATCAACAAGGAGCTTAACATCACAGTTGTAGTAATCACTCACCAGATGAGTGTAGTTGAAGATGTATGCAACAAGGTTGCAATCCTCGACCAGGGAGAAGTAAAGGAACAGGGTCTTGTTACTGACATTTTCTCTTCACCTAAATCGGCTGCTGCAAAGCGTCTTGTATTCCCAGACGGTGCATCATCCATTGAAAGAGGAGAAAACGAGCACAGAATCAGACTTATCTTCAACGGTTCAGACACAACAAATACTCCAATGATTGCAAAGCTTGCCATGGAATGTGGAATAGCCGCAAATATCATCGCAGCCAACACAAAGGTAATCGAAGGAGATACATATGGCTATATGGTTCTTGGTATCACAGGTACTCATGAAACTTTAGGCCGTGCAGTAGACTTCATCAAGTCCACTGGAAAAATCGAAGTAATGGAGGTGCCAGACGATGTTCAATAATGTATTCTCACCAGAAAAAATCGCCGAAGCCTTGGATATCTTCGTAACAGAATTCCCGCTTGCAACATGGGAAACATTCTATGTAACATTTGTTGCTACACTTTTTGCAGTAGTAATCGGTCTTCCAATCGGAGTAATCCTTGCTACTGGTGACAAGAAGGGTGTACTTCCACTTCCAGGATGGCTCTACAGAGTTATAAATATCATAATTAACCTCTTAAGATCAGTACCATTCCTTATCCTCATGATTCTTGTAGTACCATTTACAAGACTTATTGTAGGAACATCCATTGGTACAGTTGCATCCATTGTTCCACTTGTTATCGCATCCTTCCCATTTGTGGCAAGACTCTGCGAATCATCATTCAGGGAAGTAAATCACGACCTCATCGAAACTGCAGAATCCATGGGTTCATCACCTTTCCAGATTATCATAAAGGTTCTTGTCCCAGAAAGCGTTCCATCGCTTATTTCCAATATGACAATTGCAATCACTACAATCCTTGGCTACTCAGCCATGAGTGCTGCAATCGGTGGTGGCGGACTTGGTAAGATTGCCATCAACTACGGATACTACAGATACAAGACACTCGTTATGTTTATTGCTGTAATATTCCTCATTCTTCTTGTACAGCTTTTCCAGACTATCGGAGACAAGCTTGCAAAGAAGGCTGATAAGAGACTTTTGTAATCCATAAATTCAAAAGAGGATGTGAAAACATCCTCTTTTTTATCGACAATTCAAAAAACACAGAGTTTATCCATCATTTCGTAAGGAACTCTAAGAAGTTCTGCACCTCGCTGTCGCGATATTATACCTTGAGAAATCGCATGTATTGTCAACTCTTGGAACATCGTTGGTTCCTCATTCCCCTGCAAATCAACAACATCAAGCATTGATATAAGGATATTTATCATTTCAGCTTTTTTCGTTTCTATTTCGTTCTTTGATAGTGTCTCATCCCAACTCACTAAACTGCTTACTAGTTCTTTTGCTGCCACTTTTACTATCTGTTCATTGGTCAAACTGCTATTTAACGCGATAAAGGGGAAACCGTTCACTGTGCCACTCTTTCCTGAAAAAACAGGATCTGCTTCCAAGGCAACTATTAAGATTCCACTATTCTCCAGAATCTCTAGAAAACCTGCTGGAGAATCCTGTTGCTCAATGCCAATAAAAAGCCCAATTCGTCTGCAAATCTCCTGAGAATCTGATAAAGATGTATATGCTATATCAGGAATTGGGTTTCTGGTCATCTTTACTCCCAAAATATCTAACAAAGTAAAAAATCTATCAAAATAGTCCTCAATAGACACCTGAACAAATGCGGATGTTATAGCATCAAAGTCATCTTCTTCAGTGCAGATGACTACATCTGCCCCACCTGAAATTAAGAAATCGCTCAAATTAACACCAAGGCCATATGAAAGTTTTCTAACCGTTTCAAAATCAGGCTTTTCCATCCCAGCCTCATATCTCAAAATGCAATCACTCTTTATTCCGATTCTTTCTGCAAGCTCTTCCGTAGTAAGTCTGTTTTTTAGGCGATAATACTTTAAATTTCTGCAAAACATAATTGCTCCCCCTTTCTATATTTTATCATTTAATCCGTAAAAGGGTGTTACATATATGTTACAGAACAATACATATATCTTACATCGCAATAAAATAGACCTGGCTTAGCATACCAGGTCTCGTTTTCAGTTTTTAATATTAAGGACAAATCTGCAATAAGGATAATTGGAACATCCATAGAACTGACTTCCGGCATTAGGCCCCTTCTTTGCTGTTCTAAGCACCATTTTTGAGCCACATTTTGGACAGGAAATATTCTGCTCTGCTTTCTCTTTGGACGTGACTTCTTTAGGTGCATTCTCTTCTGCTTCACGTTGTGCTTCCATAAGTTCTATGTACTTACGCGCATAATCCGACTTGTTTGGCTTGCTCTCCTGAAGGAAAAACTCTGCAAGAGAACGCATTTCGTCTTCTTTAAAGGAATACTGCGCCTCGCTGTCTACTTCTCGTATTTTTGAAATCAATTGGTCTGCCCTTATAACCTGCTGTTTAACTTCTTTCTTAGCATATCGATCGTTCAAATATGTTTTCGGATTAGCAAGCACCACCATGGATTTGTATAATTCTTCAAAGTTTCTAGAAAAAAGTGCTTGCATTATCACGTTGTTAAAATTCTTTTTTCTAACCTCTTTGAGGACCGCAAGATGCCTTTCATTTTGTGTTATTGGTGAATATATTCCCTCTTTAATACGTCTTCCACCAAGTTCGTAAGATCTGATAAACTTTCCTGTACTATCGATTTCAATATTACCAATAAGATTTTTGCACTCTACAACATAAACATGCTTCCTAGTAATTATTATATAGTCAATCTGCGCACTAAGGTCCCCTGTCTCAAGATATATATCGTGAAGAATGAACATGTCCATTCCGCTGTTTTTAAGTTCAAATGCTATATTCTTCTCGCCAACTTCACCATATGTCGCAAGTTTTATCTGCTTTTCAATTTCATCTTTAAGCTCACCTGTTGCTGCAGTCAGAACCCCAGACATCCTTTCTACAAACAATGTCGCGTCACTATCTTCTTTTATGAATAGCGGACCAATTTTCTTAGTGAATAATCCCATTTCTACTCCTCTATATCTCCTGATTGAGTATTCCGTATTTAACCTTGAGTCTGTTTAGAATAGCACCCATTGGCTTTAAAAGAAGGAATACTGTTATGAATGTGCATATAGCCTGTGAAAGATTTACAGGTAATCCTGCACCATAGATTGCAAGTACATGTTTAATGGTCAGTGCTCCCGGCATAAGGAATATTGCACTTGTGTCAAGAATAGGTCCAGTCATAAGCATATAGAGGACAGATGAAAGAACTGCAGTAAGCACAAGCTTCTTTTCACCGAATATGCCCTTCTTTGCAAGATATCCCGAAACAAGGCCATGCATACCAAAGGCAAACATCTGCCAGACAGTCCATGGACCCTGACCGAACATCATATTTGATGCAAGCATTGAAAGCGCTCCAACCATAAAGCCTGAGCTTGGTCCGAAGCAGATTGCTGTTATTGTAATAAGGCCTGCAATCGGTTTGAAACTTGGTGCCCATGTAAAAAGCACACGTGACATTACGCATATTGCACACATGATTGCAAGGGTTACAAGTTCTCTTGCATCTGGTTTTCTTTCTTCAAAGCTTCTGAAGAAAGGAATCATAAGGAGTATTACAATAAGGGCGGTTGGAATATAGAAGTTTATATATTTCCTGAAATATGTACCTGCTGCAAGTACCAATACAATCAGCACTACTATGAGTGGCCATATGTTTTTTCTTTTTACTTTTCCAGATTCATTCTGCATAATTCTGTTACATCCTCATCTGTTACTGCATTAGTGAATATATGTCTTGACATACGGTTGGCTGAAGTCGTATAGAAACTGCTCTCCTTAAAGAAGTTTCTTGGAGTATCAGCCGTAACCATTTCTCCGTTGAAGAACATGCCGACTCTATCGGCATATTTTGCACAGAACTCGATATCGTGGGATACCATGATTACTGTTACACCCTTCTTCATAAGCTCCTTTAGTATTTCAGCAAGCTTCATCTTGAAAACATTATCAAGTCCTTTTGTAGGCTCGTCAAGCATAAGTATTTCAGGCTTTGTAAGGAGCACCTTTGCGAGGGCGACTCTTTCCTGTTCACCACCTGAAATATCCAGTGGATGAGATGAAAGAAGACCTTCAATCTCACAGAGTGCTGCGATTCTGTCCACTTCACTTCTCTCATCAGTCATTTCAGTAAGTTCCTCAAGAACCGTATTCTTTACGAATACTGAAACAGGATCCTGTGGGAGAATTGAAAGGCACTCATGATAGAGTTCTCCCCCTTTATACTTCGTAATATCCTTTCCAAGTACCGTAATCTTTCCTCTGTAAGGCTTTACTATTCTTCCAACTGCTTTAAGAAGAGTAGATTTCCCTGTTCCGTTACCTCCAACAAGAGCAAACAGCTCTCCTCTTTCAAGGTCAAGACTTACTCCTTTAAGAATATCACGGCTGTCTTTATCATATCTGAACCAGACATCCTTAAGTGAAAGAACAGTTTCCTTCTTTTCACTTTCTGCAGTTTCTTCTATTCCCTTTACAGTTACTTCCTTACCTGAAAAGAGTCTGTCAAGGTAGGCTCTGCCCTCCCTTACTGTTACAGGAGCATCACCCTTTCCTTTGGTACCATAGAACACCTTTGTTGCACATGGCATTGCAAGGAACATATCACTTCCTGACTCATAGAGCATTTCACCAATCTTTTTTGGATGATCAATGGAAAGAACCTTTCCATCCTCCATAAATACCGCACGGTCAGCTGCAGGAAGTATTTCCTCCAGTCTGTGTTCAGTAATAATTACTGTAGTACCAAGTTCCAGATTGATTTTTCTTACTGTGTTAAGGAAATCAGTTGCAGCAATAGGGTCAAGCTGGGATGTCGGCTCATCAAGAATGAGGACCTCCGGTCTCATAACCATAATGGATGCAAGATTAAGAAGCTGCTTCTGTCCACCGGAAAGTTCTGAAACATCTCTTTCAAACCAATCCTGGATTCCAAAGAAGCTGGCCATTTCTACCACACGGGTTCTTATGGCATTCTGTGGAAGACCGATGCTTTCAAGGCCAAAGGAAAGTTCATGCCATACCTTGTCAGTCACAATCTGACTGTCAGGATTCTGCATGACATATCCTACGCTTTCAGCTTCTGTTTTAAGGTCAAGGGATGAAATATCCTTTCCGTTGAAAAGGATCTCACCGCTTCTTTCACCTTTTGGAGTGAGCACCGGTTTAAGATGTCTTAAGAGTGTTGTTTTCCCGCTTCCGCTTTTTCCAAGAAGAACCAGGTATTCCCCTCTTTCAATATCAAATGATACGTCACTCAGTATCAGTCTCTTGGACACAGGGTATCTGAAGCTTAGATTTTTGATCTCAAACTGCGCCATTTAAGTTCCTCCAGGATGTTAAGTAAAAAAGGTAAAGAAAGAAAAATCACATATGTGCTAAAACCCGTCTTGGTCCATACCGTATTGGAAAAGACAAGTGTGTTGTAGTCGTATTTCATGCCACCCATTATGGAGGACACAAGTGTATATGCGGAAAGTACCGCAAAGGATATTCCAAGAATAATATCCTTACGCTTAAATCTATATATTCTGAAACTGGTTCTTTTTGAAGAACCATAGCCTCTTGCTCTCATGCTGTCAGCAGTTACAATTCCTTTTTCAAGAGAGTTTGCTGTAAGGGATTTCAGTGTTTCCATTCCGTTTGCAATGCCCTCTTTTCTGGAGCTGTTTCTCACACCCTTACCGATTGCCATTCTTGCATTGTTTATTTCCATTCCCTTTTTCCTCATGGATGGAATAAAGCGAATAATCATGGAAAGCATAAGGGATATGGATGGAATAAAGTTTCCAAGGATATATGTAAGCTTATCCGTAGTCATAACCGCATTCATTGACATGAACCATATCATGATACTCATAAACATGAAACCTGTATTTACTCCAAAAAGAAGTGCCTCAAGAGTATATGGCTTTCCGAAAAGCATAAAGAGTTCATGAGTACCATAGTGATTTAAAAGGGGATTAAGGAACACTATAAGAAGGAACAGGGGAATGAGCATAAGAAGAAATCTTATGACACTCTTTCCCTTTACCGTAAGCGCAAACAGTATGGAGAAAAGAAATGAAACAGCAGAAAATACGGGATTAAGAAAGCACATGGAAAATGCCACAGTCCCGATAAAAAATGCAAAACATATATATGGATTGTATGTTTCAAATTCATTTCTCATACCGCTATTTTACCATTTACGGATAGTGCCGTAAATAGTCATATACAGCATAAAAAAACTGTGCATTACCTGCACAGTCGTATAACTACATTACTGAATAGCTGTATGGAATCAGATCTCCGTTTGAAGTCTTTTCCTGGACAAGAGATGGATTTTCGCCTGTTACAGCATCGAAGATTCTATAGAGATCAGTATCTGTAAAAGGAGTATTTCCTGTAACCGGAACGGATGCTATTTTTATCTCATCTCCTGCTTCAATTTTGAGAAACCATGTGTTAAGGCTGAAAAGACTGCTCTTCCAGGCTGAAATTCTTCTCACTGTACTGAATTCATGCTTTTTCCCCATTTCAAGTCTGTAGTTTCCATTTTCTGAAATGAAGAGGCCTGTTTTTCTAAAGTATGGAAGGCTGTCAGCTATACCCATGATGATTCTTGCAATCACTACAGAAACGATGCCGCCTGTTGCAAACACTGTCTGGTTTCCCGTAGTTCCACCTGAAAAGATACCCTGCAGCAGAAGCCATAATATAACAGGCACTGCTCCAAATACTATCTTAAGCCCGTATTTCTGATATTCAAATCTGTATTCCATATTTACCTCTTCCCTTATTACACTTCCATTCTGAAGGTATTATATCCTTCGTAGTTGTAGCTTGCATCAATACCCTTCATATATACTTCTCTGTCATCCACCTTATCTGTAAGAGCATTTCTTAAAAGATATCGTATTTCAAGATCATTTACAGGACTTCTTTCCATAGCTGAAAAATAATCTTCTTTATCTATGAGATTCCAGTCAGCTTTGTATTTCCCCAATTTAACCCTCCACAATCGGTGTACACCCATATTGTACCATACTCTCAAATTAAAGTAAAAGAACCCGGTTTCAGCAGTGCCTGAATAAAAAAAGACAGGCTTACTGCCTGTCACAACTGAAGATTTCTTTTCTATATTTCAGTACAAACACTACAGTAAGAAGAATGTACATGACTGAAATAACAAGAAGAACAAGATACATGTTTTTCACCATATCGAAAAGATTTACTGCTCCTACATTATTGACTCCTCCAGCTTTTGCTGCTGAATACATTGCAGTTAGTACTGCATATCCTGAAAAGATTACAATGTATATGATCTTCTCAGGATTCTTTGCATCTCTTGTATCCTCTTCAAAGAACGGAATGTGCATCCACCCTCTTATAACCCCAATAAGTCCAAAGATGAGATATACTGAAGCGTTCACAGGGAAACCTTCAAAAGAAAGTTCATATACTGAACTGAAATATCTCACTACCATATATAATGCCAGATAGAAAAGCGCTGACATCTTAAAAAACATTTTATATTCTTTCATTAGTGTACCCACTCCAGCCTCTACATAAGTTCTTTTGCTTTTCCTGCAAGATAGAGAGGAATATTGGTAAATTCCCCATCTCTCCGATATCCGAGTTTTGAAAAACGCACTGCATGCTCCGGTTTATTTTCAAGTACATATCGTTTGAATGACGCAGCGGATTTGTCTACACCACCCTTTGCTTCAAATGGAATAATACTCATACCATGCTGAACCACAAAATCTATTTCACTGTGCTTGTCAGAATAATATCTAGGTTCTACATCAAACTGCTTTTTAATCTGCTGAAGCACATAGTTCTCTGTAAGCGCACCTTTGAACTGATAATCTGCTTTTAAAAGTATGGCGGCGTTGTCTATTCCCGCCATATGCTTAAGAAGTCCTGTATCGAAAACAAACAGTTTAAACTGGTCAAGTCTGTCAAAGGCCTTAAGTGGATGCTCCATCTTGCTTACGTTATATACTCTGTTCAGCATACCTGCAGACACAAGCCACTCAATCGCTTCTTCAAAGTCACGCGCCCTTGCGCTTTCTCTTACAGCACCATACATGAATTTTTCATTTGGCTTTGAAAGCTGTGAAACTATACTTCTGAAAACCATAAGGATACGCCCGCTGTTCAATGCTCCATTATGCTTTGAAAAATCACTTTCATAGATTTCAATAAGTTCCTGCTGTATCCTGTCAATCTTTTCAGGATCCTTGTATTTTACCCATGATGCTACACACTCAGGCATTCCTCCAATTATGAGATAATGGTTATAGCTGTCCAGAAGTCTATTGTGGAAAATATCTTCAATGATCTGCCCCTTTCTGATGCTTTTGTAGTACTCATACAGTGATTCATCTGTAGCAGAAAGAAACTCATCAAAAGTAAGAGGAGCAACATCTATAATATTAACCATTCCAACTGGATAAGACTTTGGCTTTGCCAGCAGTGTTCCAAGTAGACTTCCTGCTGCAATTACATGATATTCCTCAGCTTTTTCTCTGAAATACTTGAGTGAATTAAGCGCTTCCGGGCACTCCTGAATCTCATCAAAAAGTATGAGTGTGTCTTCTGGTGTAATTTTCTTGTTTGAAATCATTGAAAGGAGTTCAACTATCCTGTGTGGATCTTTATTCAGTTCAAAAACAGACTTGAGTTCTTCCTCTTCATCAAAGTTAAAGTATGCAAAATCCCTGTAAAATGTCTTGCCAAAATCTTTCATAAGCCATGTTTTTCCAACCTGTCTTGCACCTCTTAATATCAGAGGTTTCCTGTCACTGCTGTTTTTCCATTCTATCAGTTGTTCTTTGACATTACGTCTCATAGAAAAAATCCCTCCTGTCCTGTCAGATACATCTTATCACATTTTCCCCGGGATTTTAAGAGATTTTTTCACATTTTTCCCAAGTTTTTAAAGAAGTATTTCACATTTTTCCAAGGTTTTTAAGAGATTTTTTCACATTTTTCCAAAAAACTATACAAATCTCGTAACCGAAATATACAAATTTCCTTTTCTTGACTCGCCTACTATGCCGTTAAAATATGCCTTGCCTTTACCTCTTAGAACCAGCTTTTCTCCACCTTTAAGATAGTAGTCAGGTTTGTCCTTTACGGCACCATCTACAAATACAATGCCCTTCTCGATGGCATTCTTTGCATCATTTCTTGACAGTCTGAATATTTCTGATATCACATTATCTAGTCTTACTGATGGAACATTAAGTCTTAATTCCTCTTTCCTGTCCTCTATGTCCTTTAGATCCGATAGTGTCCCCTTTTCAGCTTTTACAGATACTCTTCCCACATATTTGAGATTTTCAAGAATATATTCTGAAACATCCTTTGAGATAATGACTTTTGCACACTTTTCTTCAACAAGGATATCTCCAACCTTTTCCCGTACGATCCCTTCACCAAGAATTGCTCCAAGATAGTCACGGTGTGAAAGGGTCCTTGTTTCAGTCTTTGGGATTGACACTATTATGACATCTGATGAACAGAGGTCAGGATACTCTGTGTAATACTGTATGAGGTCCTTTTCAGAAGTAATATCCATATATTCAGGTATGAAATGAACCTCTTTTCTTTCAGCCTCAGGATAGCCTCCAAAAAGTATTGCAGGCTTACCTCTTAGAAATCCCTTAAGGTCTGACTGTTCATTAAGTGACAGATAGTCTGATGAAATCAGATAATCGTCCTTAAGGAATTTTTCATATTTATCTTCAATTTTTTCAATGAATAGTCTCTTTTCGCCCATAGTGCCTCATTTTGTGATATACTGAAATATATTCTATCACGAAGGAAGTAAAATATGGACAGATTATTCAGGATATTCATAAAAGATGCAGAAAATGTAAAAGAACCAAAGGTAAGAGATGCCTATGGAAGACTTGCAGGAATTGTAGGAATCATTTCAAACCTCATTCTTTCAGGAATGAAGGTACTGATTGGTACATTCTCAGGATCAATTGCAATTGTTGCAGACGGTATCAACAACCTGGCAGATGCAGGTTCATCAATAGTAACCCTCATCGGATTCAAGCTTGCATCCCTTCCAGAGGATGAGGAACATCCTTATGGACATGCAAGAATCGAATATATTGCAGGCATGATTGTTTCCATGATCATAATCCTTGTGGGATTCGAACTCGGAAAGTCATCAGTTGACAAAATCATTCACCCTGAAGCACTTGATTTCAGCATCACAGTCGTAGTAGTACTTGTGCTTTCAATCATAATCAAGTTTCTCCAGTCAAGATTCAATGTTGCAGTCGGAAAGAAGATAAACTCAGTTGCCCTTATGGCAACAGCAGCTGACTCAAGAAATGACGTTATTTCAACAGCTGTAGTACTCCTTTCAACACTTGTCGGACACTTTATGAATATAAAGATTGACGGATACATGGGACTTCTTGTATCACTCTTCATTATCTATGCAGGAATATCTCTGACAAAGGAAACAGTATCTCCACTTCTTGGAGAAGCTCCAGAAGATGAACTTGTAAAGGCTATTGAAGATGGTGCAATGGCTTTCCCTGGAGTTCTCGGAATCCATGACCTTGTAGTTCATAACTACGGACCGGGAAAGGTATTTGCATCAGTTCATATCGAAGTAGATTCAAGAACAGATATCATGGAATCCCATGACCTTACAGACAGAATAGAAATGCAGCTTAGACATGACCTTGGAATCTTCCTTACATGTCATATGGATCCACTGGATATGACAAATCCACACAGAGCTCCTTTATCAGAACTCCTCACAAAGGAGATAAAGGATATGGAAGGTGTAATAAACTTCCATGACTTAAGACTCGTTCCAGGCCCAACACATACAAATGTAATCTTTGATATACTCATGTCACCGGAATGCAAGATTCCACGTGAGGAAATCACAAAGAGACTTTCAAAGAAAATAAACGAATACAACAATACATTCTTTACAGTAA
>JAKSSM010000060.1 GCA_024403065.1 Clostridia bacterium
CCCAACCTGCTGATTACAAATCAGCTGCTCTACCGTTGAGCCACACCAGCATATTCGATTTTATTAAGTTGGCGACCAAGATCAGGCTCGAACTGACGACCTCCAGCGTGACAGGCTGGCATTCTAACCAACTGAACTACTTGGCCATAAAATGTTGGTGGAGGTTACAGGGCTCGAACCTGTGACCCCCTGCTTGTAAGGCAGATGCTCTCCCAGCTGAGCTAAACCTCCATATTGCCCTTTCGTAAGGCACTTTGACATTCTATAGTATAAAATGCTATTTGTCAACTACTTTTTCAAATATTTTTTAAAAATATTTTTTCTTCTGTATTTTCGACTATCGCTTTGCCGTTTGACATGTTTGTAATGAACGATAAAAGCTCAGCTTTATTCTCAATAAGTGCTGTAAGTCGAAGAAGTACAGTGTCAGTAAACTCACGATCTGTGATCTCGAAAATGTCACTTTTAAGTTTTTCAATTTTCTGATATGTATTATAATCCACTCTCACAGAAATTTCAACCACTTCTGTAGCATCACATATAACAGAATTCTGAAGTGCGAGTTTTACACTGGACTGGTAGGCACGGACAAGTCCACCTGTACCAAGTTTTATTCCACCAAAATATCTTGTCACAACAGCAACAACATTGGTAATGCCTTCCCTGCTCAGTACTTCAAGCATAGGTGCGCCCGCTGTACCCTGTGGTTCAGAATCATCAGACTGCCACTTCATTTCCATCTTGTTTCCCACAATAAAAGCAGGAACATTATGAGTTGCATCCTTGTACTTCTGTCTTATGGATGCAATATAACTGTCCGCCTCTTCTTTTGTGTTTACAGTTGTCATGTGACAGATGAAGCGGGATCTGTCAATTACCTGTTCAGATACCGCATCACCCTTAATGGTTCTATATAATTTCATATTCCTTAAGTCTCTGATAATCCTTTTCGCTTATCCTGAGTTCAAAGTATGTTCCGTTATCTCTGTAGTCGTATTTCTTGACATCAGCCTTTTCCATAAGATATGAAGAAATATCTCCTCTTGTATATGGAATAAGGAGTTCAGTCTCAATTTCGTCCTTAAAGAGATGTTCTTTAATCATTTCAAGCAATTTATCAATATTGATATTTTCCTTTGCCGAAATTGAAATCTGAGCCATATCGGAGCCTCTGAATACTGGACATGCACCATCAGTAAGGTCCATCTTGTTGTAGGCCATGATTCTGTCCTTATCCCCTGCTCCGATTTCCTTTAAAACGGTCTCTGTTACCTCAACCTGGAAATCAGATTCCGAGAATGATGAATCAACAACATGAACAAGAAGATCTGAATACTTTACATCTTCAAGAGTTGCCTTGAATGCTTCTACAAGCGAATGTGGCAGCTTTGAAACAAATCCTACAGTATCAACAAGGATAAATTCATGATTTGAATCAAGTACAACTTTTCTTTCTGATGTATCAAGAGTTGCGAAAAGCATATTCTTTTCAAAAACAGTCTTTTCCTCGTCAGCACCGCATTCCGAAAGAATTCTGTTCATTAACGCCGACTTTCCTGCATTTGTATAACCTACAAGAGAAACAACAGGTACTTCATTCTTTTCTCTCTTTTTTCTCTTGGTAGATCTTACAAAGTTGAGTTCCTCAAGTTCCTTCTTTAATTCATCAACTCTTTTTTCGATATGTCTTCTGTCTGTTTCGAGTTTTGTTTCACCAGGACCCCTTGTACCAATACCTCCTCCGAGTCTGGATAAGGATTTACCGAATCCGATGAGTCTTGGAAGTCTGTATTTGAGCTGAGCAAGTTCAACCTGAAGTTTACCTTCCTTGGATGTGGCACGTCTTGCAAAGATATCAAGAATAAGGATAGTTCTGTCAATTACATGAACTCCAAGTTCATCCTCAAGGTTTCTTAACTGAATGCCCTTAAGTTCATCATTGAATATGACAGTATCTGCTTCCATATTGGAAATAAGCTCCTTCAGTTCCTCAACCTTACCTTTTCCGATTACGGTACCAGGATTAGGCTTGTCGAGCTTCTGAGTCATGATTCCAAGAACTTCAGAATTAACTGCTTCAGCAAGACCTTTAAGTTCCTGCATGGAATATGTGATATCCTCTTCGTTATAGATACCAACCAGTATTGCTCTGTATGCTTCTTCTTTAATCACTTCGTTGTCTTCGCCAAACTTTACCATTAGAGAATATACCTGTCTAAATCTTCCTGAGCGATTGTTTCTTCGAATCTTTCTTCAACATACTTTCTGTCGATTACAATCTTGTCTTCGTTCATGTCGCTCACATTGAATGAAATATCTTCAAGAAGTTTTTCCATAACAGTATGAAGTCTTCTCGCTCCGATATTTTCTGTCTGTTCATTCATGAGATGTGAAATAGTTGCAATTTCGTCAATACCATCTTCAGAGAATTCAATCTCAACACCTTCTGTTTCAAGAAGAGCCTTGTGCTGCTTTGTAAGGGCATTCTTAGGCTTAGTAAGAATTTCAACGAAGTCATCTTTTGAAAGGCTTGAAAGTGTAACTCTGATTGGGAATCTTCCCTGAAGTTCTGGAATAAGGTCTGTTGGCTTTGCAACAGAGAATGCACCAGCACCAATGAAAAGAATGTGGTCAGTCTTTACAGGACCATACTTTGTATTAACAACTGAACCTTCAACAATTGGAAGGATGTCACGCTGTACACCTTCACGGGATACATCGGCACCTGATGTTACTCTGGATGATGATGCAATCTTATCGATTTCATCGATAAAGATGATTCCGTTCTGTTCTGCATTTGTTACTGCTTCATCAGTAACCTGATCCATATCAATAAGTTTTGCTGCTTCCTGTTCACGAAGAATTTCTCTTGCTTCCTTTACAGTGCAGTTCTTCTTTCTTGTTTTCTGTGGCATGTCAGCACCGAAAATGTTGCCGATTGCAATAGACATACCTTCATTGGACATATCAAGCTGGTTGCCTTTTGGCTGAGCAACTACTTCAATTTCAATATACTGATCTTCAAGAAGACCTTTTCTTAACTGTTCTCTCACCTGTTCTCTTGCAAGCTGTGCTTCAGGATTTGAGTTGTATGCATCCTTTTCCTTTTCATTCTGGGAATCAATATACTGCTGCTTCTGGCTTACATAACCATTGCCATTCATAATGAAGTCAAATGGATTCTTCTTTTCAGTCTTGTTCTGCTTTCTTGAACCAGGAATAATGGCATCAAGGATCTTTTCTTCTACAATCTGATCAGCAATGTCATATTTAGCTTCAAGTTTAGCCTTTTTTGTTACTCTCATGGAAGCTTCTACAAGGTCTCTTACCATGGAGTCAACGTCTCTTCCTACATAACCAACTTCAGTAAACTTTGTAGCTTCAACCTTTACAAATGGAGCGTCCATAAGTTTTGCAAGTCTTCTTGCAATTTCAGTCTTACCACATCCAGTTGGTCCCATCATAAGGATGTTTTTTGGTGTGATTTCTTCCTTTAATTCTTCAGAAAGAAGTGAACGTCTGTATCTGTTTCTTAACGCAAGTGCAACAGATTTCTTTGCATCATTCTGTCCGATGATATATTTGTCAAGCTCCGCTACAATCTGCTTTGGAGTCATGCTGTATAATTTGCTTTCCATAGTTCCCCTCCTACAGTTTTTCTACACTGATGTGATCATTTGTATATACGCATATTGATGATGCAATCTTGAGTGATTCTCTTACGATTTCTTCGGCTGTCATATCAGTATGATTGTAGAGACCGTTTGCTGCTGCATATGCATAGTTTCCACCTGAACCGATAGCTACAAATGGAGCATCTGGTTCAATAACTTCTCCGTTTCCTGAAATAACAAGCATAGAATCTCTGTCCATTACGATCATGAGAGCTTCAAGATTTCTCATCCCCCTGTCAGATCTCCAGAGCTGTGCAAGATCAACAGCTGCCTTCTTTAAATTACCTGCATTTTCTTCAAGCTTTGCTTCAAACTTTTCTGTAAGTGTAAAAGCATCTGCTACTGAACCTGCAAAGCCAGCAAGAACCTGTCCCCTGAAAATCTTTCTTACTTTTTTTGCACCATTCTTCATGATTGCAGTTTCACCCATTGTTACCTGGCCATCCCCTCCGATGCAAATATCATCCGGGCCACGGCGAACTGCACATATTGTTGTTGCATGAAATTCCATAAAATACCTCCTTTAATACTATTCTACATGTTTGCAATTATCATTTGAGCACGAATATTTAGTGTTTCTGCCCGCTCTTTCAAGAAGAATGCTTCCACATTCAGGGCAGATTTTATCTGTTGGCTTATACCAGAATGCACGATTGCACGATGGATAGTTGCTGCATCCGTAGAAAAGCTTTCCTTTGGCTCCACGCTTTGCAACAATGTCTCCTCCACAGTCAGGGCACTTTACGCCAACCTTTTTAATTATACTTCTTGTTGTCTTGCATTCAGGATAACCTGTACATGCAAGGAACTCACCGAATCTTCCAGACTTGATGGCCATTGGCTTTCCGCACTTGTCACAGAATTCACCTTCAGCAATTTCAACTGAAAGTTCAATGTGACCAAGTGACTTCTCTGCTGTTTCGATTTCTGCCTTTAATGGTGTATAGAAATCCTTTACAACATTCTTCCAGTCAATGCCTTCTCCTTCAATCTTGTCCAGTCTGTTTTCCATATCAGAAGTGAAATCAACATCTACGATTTCCTTGAAGTATACACTCATGACTTCATCTGTTACCTTGAAACCAAGTTCAGTAGGAACAAGTGCCTTCTGCTTTCTTCCGATATATGATCTTTCAACAAGTGTTGAAACAATAGGGGCATAAGTTGATGGACGACCGATATTCTTGTCTTCAAGCTCCTTGATTAGACTTGCTTCTGTAAATCTTGAAGGTGGTTCTGTAAACTTCTGTTCAGGATTTACTGCTGTAGCCTGAAGTTCTTCACCTACTGAAAGATTTGGAATAATCTTGTCCTTGTCTTCGTCAAAGTTTACTGAATAGATTTTCTGATAACCATCGAACTTAAGCTTTGTTCCATTTGCCTTAAGAAGATAGTTTCCGTTTTCAACTTCAACCTGTGTTACATCAAACACTGCACTTGACATCTGGGATGCAAGGAATCTTGTCCAGATGAGCTTGTAGAGTTTAAGCTGATCTGGTGAAAGTGATGATGAAATAAGGTCTGGATCATATTCAATATATGAAGGACGGATAGCTTCATGAGCATCCTGAATTTCCTTCTTTCTGTTGGAATAGAAATTGTCTGATGAATATTCAGCACCGAAATATTTAGTAATATATTCCTTTGCCTTCTTCTTTGCCTCGTCAGAGATTCTTACAGAGTCAGTTCTGATATATGTAACAAGACCAACTGTTCCTTTTCCCTTTATTTCAACACCTTCATAAAGCTGCTGAGCAATCATCATTGTCTTCTTTGCAGGGAAATTAAGCTTGTTTGCAGCATCCTGCTGAAGTGAACTTGTGGTAAATGGAGCAAAAGGCTTTCTTTCTCTTACCTTTTCTTCAATCTTTGAAACCTTGTATGGATTATTTCCAAGTTCGCTGATTACAGTATCAACGTCCGCTTTTGAACCAAGTTCAAGCTTTGAACCACTCTTTTCTGAAACCTTTGCAGTGAATTTTCTCCCCTTCTTGAAATCCACATTGATATTCCAGTATTCCTTTGGTACAAAGGATGTAACTTCACGTTCTCTGTCACAGATGATTTTAAGAGCTGCGGACTGTACACGTCCTGCTGAAAGACCCTTCTTAATCTTTCTCCAGAGAAGCGGACTGATCTGATATCCTACAATTCTGTCAAGAACTCTTCTTGCCTGCTGAGCATCAACAAGACAAAGGTCAATAGCTCTAGGATTCTTGATTTCACTCTTTACTACCTTCTCAGTGATTTCATTGAATGTTACTCTGCATTTTGATGATGGATCAATTCCAAGAAGATATGCGAGATGCCAGGAAATAGCTTCCCCTTCGCGGTCGGGGTCGGTTGCAAGGATGACATTCTTTGCATCCTTCGCTGCCTTTTTAAGGTCTTTTATAAGGTCACCCTTTCCACGGATTGGAATATACTGAGGCTCAAAGTTATTGTCGATATCAATACCGAGTTTGCTCTTTGGCAAATCTCTGATGTGACCAACTGATGCCATTACAGTATAGCTCTGACCAAGATATTTTGAAATTGTCTTGGCCTTTGAAGGTGACTCCACTATTACCAATGTTTTCTTTCTGTCTGCCATAAATACTCCCTTTATGTTTTATTTTTTACAAGTCTATATAATAGTATGAAACTTTTTATTTTGCAATAAGAACTTTACCCATATAATATGAAAGAAAACCTTTCATTTCAAGATGTGATACCGCATTCTTCACAATAGTTTCAGATAATCTGCACATTCTGGAAAGATCTTTAAGGGATAATTCACCATGCGCTCTAACTGTTTCATATATGTAACGTTCTTTTCCGTCAATAATGATTTCTTCTTTAATTCTTTCAAATCCAAGTTCTCTGAATATTTCTGGAACAGTAAATACAGGTCTTGCACCATCAGAAATCAGTTTGTTTGTTCCAAGCGAAAGCGGGCTGAATATGTTACCCGGAACAGCAAAAACCTCTTTTCCCTGTTCTATTGCAAGTTCCGCAGTAATCATTGAACCGCTGGATATTTCTGCTTCGCATACTATTACAGCTTTAGAAAGTGCTGATATTATACGGTTTCTCATTGGGAAAGTATATTTTGCAGGTCCTGTGCCATCTGGATATTCAGAAATAATCAGTCCCCTTTCTGATATTGCACTGTAAAGTGCAGCATTTTCCTTTGGATAACAGATATCGCATCCCGTACCAAGTACGGCAATTGTCTTGCCACCAAAATCAAGTGCACCTGTATGGGAATATCCATCAATTCCTTTTGCCATTCCGCTTATAAGTGTAACGCCAAACAAGGCAGATGTTTTTCCAATCTCAAGAGCAACCCTTCTTCCATATTCACTTGCGTTTCTTGAACCGACAGAAGCAACAGATGGTGTATCAAGAATGGAAATATCACCTCTGAAGTATAAGCATTCAGGCGGATTGAAAATATGGCGAAGTCTGTCTGGAAATCTTCTGTCATCATAATATATTTTTTCTGTTTTTATCATTGTCCGTGACCATCCTTTCATATTTCCATATTTTACCATATACCGGTCTGTTCACGTATTTGCAATACATTTCAGATTGTTATATAATGTAGGGTAATTATTTCAGAAATAAAACGGAGGAAAAAACTTGAAGATTGCTGTTTTAGGATGCGGAAAGCTCGGAATTAAAATCATAAACGCTTTGGTAAGTGGTGGACACTCCATTACATGTATAGATAAGGACCAGGAAGTTCTTGACAGACTCACTCAGTCATATGATATTCTCACTGTTCTCGGAGATGCAAAAAGTGTATCTCTTTTAAGAGACTGTGGAATCGGTGAGTTTGATTTCCTTCTTGCTTCAACAGACAATGACGAAATCAATATTCTTGCTGCATACTTTGCAAAGAAGCTGGGCTGCAAGACAGTTGCTGCACGTGTAAGAGACCCTGAACATATGAATCAGGTTGATTTCATAAAAGAAACAACTGGTGTTGACTATATCGTTAACCCTGATTTCTCAATTTCAAAAGAAATTTTCAAATATCTTGTTGAGAAGTACACCCTTGATAATGGTATCTTCTCAAACAACAACGTAACAATGATTCAGTTCAACGTTACAAGATATGACAAGTTTATCGGTCTCAATATGATTGAAATATCAAAGCTCATCCCTAATATGCTGATCTTTGCAATTTCAAGAAACGGCAAGCTTATCGTTCCTCACGGATACACTGTTATCAAGGAAGATGACACTATGTTCCTTGTTGGCGAAAAGGAAGAAACAACAAACTTCTACTCAAGAGTACATGACTACGGCAAGTTCACAAATCTCAGCAAGGTTATGATCATGGGCGGAGGAAAAACAGGATACTACCTTGCAAAAATGTTAAGTGACAAGGGTGTATCCGTAAAAATAATCGAAAGCGACAAGGACAGATGCTACTATCTTTCAACTGTTCTTGATGACGTTATGATTCTTCATGGTGATGCTACAGATACTGCACTTCTCGATGAAGAAAACATTTCAGAAATGGATGCAGTAGTTGCTGCAACAGGCTTTGATGAAGAAAACCTTCTTCTTTCCCTCGTTGCAAAGAAACGTGGTGTAGAAGACGTTATTGCGAAAGTTTCAAGACAGAACTACAAGGACTTTATTGAACATATGGGTATCGAAGTAGCCCTCAACCCTCTTGATATTACAGCAAGTGACATCATTTCCTATGTTCAGGGCGATGAAAGAATAGTTTCATCCATTCTGATTCAGGGCCAGGGTGAAGTTATGGAAATCCAGGTAACAAATGATATGAAGATTACCAACAAGTATATCAGAGACCTGAAACTTCCTGAAGGAATGCTTCTCACTGCAATCGACAGAGATTCAGAAGAAAAGGTTATTATTCCAAAGGGCGATACAAAGATACTCTATGGAGACAGACTTACAGTCTTCTATCTCCTTTCCGAACTTCCAGAAGTAGAAAAACTTTTCCTTACAAAGAAATTCTTTTAACTTATGAGCAAACTGAAGAATATTGCAAGATTCACATCCGATGTGATAATGCTTCTTGCAATTACCATGTCTTTACCATTAATAGTTGCACTCGCAAAACAGGAACTTGCAGCAGCTGTTTCATTTATTGAAACAATTGCTCTCTGTACCCTGGTATATTTTGGTGTGCATATTTTTGTCAAAAAGAATGATTATCTCTTCAAATACAGAGACGGCTTTGTAATTACAACAATAATCTGGTTTTTTCTTACAGTAATCGGTGGTTTACCATATTTCCTTTCCGGTGAAGTTACAAACTTCTTTGAATGCATGTTTGAATCAGCATCAGGATTTACAACTACTGGTTCCACTATCATATCAGATGTAGAAGCACTTCCAAGATCA
>JAKSSM010000061.1 GCA_024403065.1 Clostridia bacterium
AAGATGAAATAAAGAATCTTGAAGATGAACTGAATACTGTTCTCTTTGTAAGAGGAAAAAGACATCTTAAGCTTACTGAATCAGGAAAGCTTCTCTACAGACGTGCAAAAGAAATACTGAGCCTTACTGACAAAGCTGAGCATGAAATCATCTCCATGAGTAAAGGCATGAACGGAACAATATCCATTGGTCTTGTAGAAGGTTCTGCTCCTAGTATTGCTGCAGAATGGATTGCCTCATTCATAAAGCTCCATCCTGAAGTCAAATTCAGAATCATGGATGGAAACAGTGATGAACTTATCGGAAAGCTCAGATCAGGACTTATCTCCCTTGCAGTTATAACTGCTCCATATGACCAGACTCTTCTTAACGGATTCAACGTAGGTAAAGAAAGAATGGTTGCATTCATGAGCAAGGAACACCCTCTTTCAAAAATAGAAGGAAACGAAATCAACCTTTCCGATCTTAAAAACGAAAACCTTATAGTCCCAAGCAGAAAAGCAATAATTGACATGCTTTACAAATGGTTCAAGGAAGTTAAAAGCGAGCCAAAGATTGTCTGCGAGATGGATAACTACCTCGATGTAGCTGCTCTTGCAGGAAGAAACATCGGAGTCAGCATTTTCCCTCAGACTGCCTCCGTTGGTAATACTTCAATAATCACAAAGAATATTGTAAATGTAATGCAAGAAATTACTTCTGATGGATTATCAGTAGCGACTCAATCGAGTCGCTCTTTTCTATCTGATTTTCTTTGCAAAATATACAGTGTCAATACCCTCGCCCCTGTCATCTTTTAGAACTGCCACCTTATCATAGCCTCTTAATGGAAGCAGATGCATCTGTGCTTCATTAGTTGACCAGGTTCTTGTTGTAACATAATCATAACCTTCTTCAGGTGCAATTACACTTTCAGCCTCCTCATAGAGTCTTTTTGAAATTCCCCTGTTTCTCATTTCAGGAAGTATGCATATGGTTGTAATATACAGACTGTCGTTTATTTCCCCCAGTGCATCACATGTGTAGTGAGTTTTGTACGAAAGAAATCCTGCAGTTTTTCCATCTACAGTTGCAAGGATGAACTGCTGTTCACATAATGCTTCGAAATATTTCACTGGAAGAACTTTATTATCTGCTTTTTCCTTGCTGAATCCTTTCTGATATGAACTTTCACGCGATGACAAAGGAGGTACAAAATCGTTATCCATAAGGCATACGATTTTCCAGAAATCCTCTTTTATTTCATCTGACAGACTGTTTCCAAGAAACCTAATCTCCATTATCTTCCCTCCATTACATAGGAATTGAAGAACTTAAGCAGTACTTCCATACCCTTAAGGTTACTTCCTTCTTCAATATGCTCATCAAGTGTATGTGCCTTGTATCCCATACATGTACCAAATGACACAGCAGGAATTGAAAGGGATAAAGGAATATTGCAGTCTGTAGATGCATCAGTTACAATTGGAGCATTTAATCCAGTTGAAGTGATTGCATCTGCTGCACTTTCAACAAGTCTACCCTTTTCTTCTTCACAGACAGGTTCACCACATGGTCTTTTACCAAGTACTTCAATGCTGATTTTTACATCATCAGACATCTTTTCAGAAACAAGTGTCATGAAATCATCAGAAGCCTTATTCATAACGCTGTTTTTCTTTGATCTGAATTCAAAGAGCATTGATGCTTTTGCAGCAATAGTATTTACAGTTGTTCCGCCTGTTATATTTCCAACGTTATATGTAAGATACTCTCTGTCAAAGTTTCCTGAATATACTTCTGCCAGTATTTCAGAAAGAACAGCAATTGCATTCTTTTTTCCGAAATCAAGATATGAATGACCTCCTGATGTTTCAACTGATACTCTGTATCTTACTGAACCAACACATGTATCGAAAATCTTGTCATAGTAAAGGTCAAGAGCAACAAAACTGAAGATTCTATCTTTGTATTTCTCAGTAAAGGTACGGGACCCAATCAGATTTCCCAGTCCTTCTTCTCCTGTACTGAAAACAAAATATATTCCTTTTTCAGGTTCAAAATCATTTTTTATGACATACTCAGCCAGATTAAGAAGGGACACAGCATTTACTGAATTATCCCCTATTCCAGGTGCAAAAAGCATGTTATCACGGGCTTTTACAGTGTAATCAGCACTTTCATCAAACACTGTATCAAGATGCGCCATAAAGGCAATATTTGCCTTTCCAGGCTTTGTTCTGTACCCACATATAACATTGCCTACTTCATCAGAAGTCACATCAGTATATCCCAGTTCCTTGAGATAATTAAGACAGAATTCTTCTCTTTTCTGTTCTCCACCAGTCCAGGATGGTATTTCAGTGAAAGTCTTCAAAAGACTGTTATATTTTTCACTGTTCTTTTCAACATAATCCTTTACGTTCATTATTTCTCCAGTTTAACTTTTATAATATCATTATCAAGCTCAAATTCTGTATTATACTGCAGACTGACTTTTTTCATGTACTCATACACTTCCTTGCAGACACTTTCCTTCGCAGTGTGTGGAATATTCTTGTACGGCCAGTCAAGGTTCTGTCCAAGTTCAATTACTTTCATTTCGAGAGAAATGAGTTTTCCATCCTCTATTTCAAAATATGGGATAACACTTCTGAAGCAAGGTGTTGACTTAGCAAGATCAGCAGTTGCAGTAGATGCACGTTTTCTTATCGCTTCTTCTGCTGTAGCATCAAGTCCAAGTCCATACTTTTCCATGAAGTCTGATGGAAGTTTTTTAACTTTCGCATTCTCGACTACAAAGCTACCCAGTGAATCGAACATCGGATATCCTTTATATATTTCTATTCCTTTAAGCTGATGTGTACCACCGCCAACTACTGCCTTTGCGCCATTTTCGATACACTTTCTTGCGAATTCTTCAATGAAGTAGTCAGCTTCCTCATCGTTATTCCCTTTTACCTCATGGGAATGAATCTGAACAATACAGATGCTGTCTTTACTTGCCTTTTCAACAGTTTCAAGTATTCTTTTAAGATCAGTGCTGTTGCAGTTTGTCGTTCTTCTCTTTGGCATAGAATCAGGAACTTCCCTAAAGAGATTTCCACCAAACTCGTATGTTCCTTCAGGAAGTTTTGTTTCAAAGCCCTGAGCCCTGTGGAGTTCCTTAAGACCGTTTACAAATACTTCATCCCCGATCTTTTTGAGTGATTCAATATCACTTCTATGTACTTCATAGACAGTATTGAATCTCAGGAAATTAAGTCCAGGTCTTCCAGGAAGAAAAGGAGTTTCATATCCTGCCTTTGCAGCCATATTGAATGTGGAACATACTGATATGATTTTTATATTTTCACTACCTGCTTTAATCAGTGCTGGTGCATCTGCTTCCTTAAGATTTTCACCTGCACCTGCAAATACAATATCATTTTTCTTAAGATATTCGATGGTTTTCCTGAGACCTTCATAGGAATAATCCATGGTATGATTGTTGGCAATTCCAAAATAGTTGAAACCCATCTCTTTAAGGTCTTTAAGAACATCTTCTTCTGCAGTTACCCATGTTCCACCGGAATATGCAGAGCCATATGAATCAAGATCAGTTATTGTTGTTTCAAGGTTTGTAAGTCTTACATCACCTTTTTTTACATATTCAGATATTTCACTGTAGTCTTCATATCCTTCAGGAAATCTGTTGACCATCAGTGCATCGCCTGATGCCGTAAATCTAATCATCTTCTACCTCTTAAATATATATTTTCGAGAAATGTGCATTAAGCCTCGTCAATCAGTGACATGAGTGTTTCATAGAAATCAGGAAACTCACGGCTTAATCTTACAGGTCTTCCTTCACTGTTCAAAAAGCAGTGAACTGACTGTGACTCACATACAGTCTTTCCATCTCTGTTTGTCATAAGATAACTTAAACGGAGTCTTACACCCTTGAATTCATCAACTTTCACTCTGATATCCACTTCTTCTGCAAAAGTCGTGCTTGTCATATACTTGAGATTTGCTTCAACAACCGGAGAAATAATACCAAGTTCTTCAAGTCTCTCAAATGGCCAGCCTATCTTTTTAAGGAAATCAACTCTTGCTTCCTCCATCCATCTTATATAGTTTGAATGATGAGTAATACCCATTTTGTCAGTTTCATAATACTGAACGATGTGTCTGTAGTTTTCCATTGATGTCTTTTCCTTTCAGTTTACTCTGCCTTCTACAACATCGGTAGCATATCTCACGGTAGCCATTGCATCCTTCGCATAGAAATCAGCACCAATTATTTCTGCATATTCCTTTGTAAGGACTGCTCCACCTGCAATCGTCTTTACCCACGGAGCTTTTTCTTTTAAGAGTCTTACCGTCTCTTCCATTGCAGGAACAGTTGTAGTCATAAGTGCACTGAGCCCTACAAGTGGAGCATGGCACTCAATTGCCGAATCTACGATTGTCTCTGGAGAAACATCCTTTCCAAGGTCAATAACCCTGAAGCCATAATTCTCCATAATCAGCTTTACTATATTTTTACCGATATCATGAATGTCACCTTTTACGGTAGCAATTATGCATGTGCCTTTGCTGATCTTACCTTCTGAATCCGTTTTGAGTTCTTCCTTTATTTTTTCAAAAGCACATTGAGATGCTTCAGCACTCATAAGAAGCTGAGGAAGATAAATGGTCTTGTTTTCAAATCCGACTCCAACAGTATCAAGTGCCGGAATAATCTGATTTGTAACTATGCTGAGTGGTTCTTCAGTTTCAAGAAGTTTAAGTGTAATGTCACCAGCCTTTTCCTTCAGTCCCTTGATAATGGCATGCTGAAGTTCAGATTTTGAATCAGCTGATATTTCATTTAATCCCTTGTTTTCAGCAACTACTGTTACATATGAACCGATATGCTCTATATATTCGCTGCAGTTATTATCAAGTCCATGAAGTGCACGGAAGGAATAGTATGTTTTCATCATTTCCTTCGCATTTGGGTTCATAATTGCAGCGCTCAATCCGTTTTCAAGTGCAAGAGCAAAAAATGTGGACGTAATTATTTCTCTGTTCGGAAGTCCGAATGAAACATTTGAGACTCCAAGAGATGTGTGACATCCAAGTTCTTCTTTGATATATCTTAATGCCTTGAGTGTTGATAATGCTGCATTCTGGTCTGCGCTTACTGTCATTGCAAGAGTATCAAATATGAGGTCATTCTTCTTAATACCATATTTCTCAGCAGTTTCAATAATACGTTCAGCTATTTCGACACGTCCCTCCCATGTATCAGGAATACCCTTCTCGTCAAGAGTAAGGCATACTACAAGTCCTCCATATTTCTTTACGAGTGGAAAGATCTGTTCCATAACTTCCTGCTTTCCGCTTACGGAGTTTATCATTGCCTTTCCGTTATATATACGAAGTGCCTTCTCCATTGCACGAGGATCACTTGTATCAATCTGAAGAGGAAGGTTTATTATTGACTGCAGTTCAAAACATACAGTTTCAAGCATCTCTCTTTCGTCAATATCAGGAAGTCCAACATTTACATCAAGAATATGGGCTCCATTTTCCTGCTGCTGAAGGCCTTCATTAAGGATGTATCCGATATCTCTTTGTTTCAGTGCTTCCTTAAAACGTTTCTTCCCTGTTGGATTTATTCTTTCCCCAATAAGGACTGGTTCCTTATCAAAAGAAACTGCATGCGTATATGATGAAACAACTGTACGGTTCTTAGCTGTAAGAGGTACTGGTTCAAGCATTCTGCTTTTTTCTACAAGAGATGAAATAAATTCAGGTGTAGTACCACAGCATCCACCTGCGACTCTTACACCATTCTTTATATACTTCGCTACATCATCAGAAAACTCATCAAGTGTTATATCATACACAGTTTTACCATTTTCAGTTCTAGGAAGTCCTGCATTTGGTTTAAGAAGAACTGGTACTGATGCATATTTAAGATATGAATCAACAACATTTTTAAGTTGTTTAGGTCCTAAAGAGCAGTTTGCACCAATGCAGTCGGCATGCATTCCTTCAAGCATTGCAACCATTGCTTCTGGTGTTGCTCCAGTCATAAGCTTTCCATCCTCACCATATGCATTGGATACGAAGACAGGAAGATCAGAATTTTCCTTTGCTGCAAGAAGTGCTGCCTTGGTGTCAAGGCTGTCATTCATAGTTTCAATGAATATGAGATCAACTCCATACTTTACACCAATTGTGACAGTCTTAGCATATACCGCTACTGCTTCTTCAAAGGAAAAATCCCCATAAGGCTTAAGCAGTTTTCCCATTGGACCAATATCAAGTGCAATGAATTTTTCCTGTTTTCCAGTGCTTAAATCCCTTGCTTTTTTCGCATTTTCTATGGCACCTCTTACTATTTCTTCAAGTTCACTTTCATTGAACTTCAGACAGTTGGCTCCAAATGTGTGTGTATTAATGATATTTGATCCAGCGTCAAAATATGCTTTCTGTATCTTTACTATTTCATCAGGATGTGAAAGGTTCCATCTTTCAGGAAGTTCTCCAGGAAGAAGCCCTGCCTTCTGAAGCATGGTACCCATACCACCATCAAGATAAGTTATATTGTTTTTTACAAAATCAAGTACGTTCATTTCTGCTGTTAAGTTTAAATATTGCGAAATTCACATAAAATGTTGCTGCATTCCAGACACTTGTTTCTGGAACTGCTTCTTTTTATATTTTTCCCTATACCAAATACAGCGGTTACTGATTTGGAGGGCGATATGAGGAGACTGGAGTTAAGTGAAAGTCCAATCTTTCTGTTAAGGTCAAGCAGTGTAAAGAAATCTTTCTGCTTTTCGAGACTGAAATCTCCATATCCTGGAGAAAATCTCCTGCTTATCCCTTCCCCGTTTATTATAGCCTCATGCTGCATTTCATTCATAAAACAGTCACAGAGCGCTTCAATCCGTTCTGCTCCAAAGCTCTGTGCAAGTAGCGATTTAACAGGTGAAACATGCTGCATCTTCATAATGTATCGGTCAACATCAATTCCCAAGGTTGCAGCAAAGAAAACGACTCTTTCTGCTCCATTCAGTGCAGAAAGAAGGTTTTCCGAATTGCTCTCAAATGGAAGAACAATACTGTCACATGAAACATCAAATGTGCTATAGCATACCCTGTACGTGATAAGTTCTTTCATTTCACTTTTCACATCTTTAAGAGCAGAAAGAAGTTCATCGCCTATTTCATTTTCTTTCCCGCGGAAACCGGCATATCTCCATATTTCACTGTCAGAAATATCTGAAAGGCAGTTGCTTCCATCAGCACAGTATTTTTTTGTATGTATGATATTATCTGCCATTGGTGAAAAGTCTAAATAAAGTCCTTTCCAAGGATCCTGTTTACATTCTGCTGAATACCATATGCAACATCAGGCTTATTCATGGAATATACATGTACATTCGTTATACCGTTTGCATAAAGGTCGATTATCTGGTCAGCTGCATAGATTATGCCTGCCTGCTTCATTGCTTCAGGGTCACTTCCGAATTTATCTACAAGTACACGGAATCTCTGAGGAACAAATGCGCCAGAAAGCTTTATTGCCTTTTCAACCTGGCTTGCATTTGTAATAGGCATGATTCCTGGAAGAACCGGAACAGTTATTCCAGCTTCTCTTATCTTATACAGGAAGTTATAGAAAAGGTTGTTATCAAAAACCATCTGAGTTGTAAGGAAATCAGCACCGGCATTTACCTTATCCTTAAGATGCATAATATCTTCTCTCTGATTCAAACTTTCAGGATGAACTTCAGGATAGCATGCAGCACCGATACAGAAACCGGCATCACTTGCTTTAAGTTCTTCAATAAGTTCTGACGCATATCTGTAATCCCATTTGCTTCTGTCAGTATTCATCAGTTCAGGAGTGAGATCCCCTCTTAAAGCCATAACATTACATACACCAGCTTCCTTCATGTCCTGAATTCTTTCCTTTACAGTTTCTCTTGAAGAAGAAACACATGTAAGATGTGCAAGCATTGGTACGTTGTACTTTTCTTTAAGATTTTTTGCAATATCAAGTGTATATCTGCTTGTTCCACCACCTGCTCCATAAGTCACACTCATAAAAGAAGGTTTTAAAACAGCTATTTCTTCTGTTGCCTTTTTTACATTTTCAAATGCAGTCTCTTTCTTAGGTGGAAATACTTCAAAAGAAAGTGACATTCTTCCAGTATTAAGAATATCAATAATTTTCATATGCCATGATCTCCTGTATGTATCAGTCTATTGATAACGAAATATTTTATCACAATTTGTATTTCTAATCAATTGAAGCACACATCAATATCGCCCTGTTCTTAAATAAATGCAAGAGATATAAAGAAGAATAGGTAAACATAATTCAGTATATTGTTTACAAACAAAAAGAAGCATATTTCTATGCTTCTTAATCTCTTTATTTTACTCCGAATAAAAGATCTTCGTAGCCTGGGAATGGCCAGTATTCCTTTTCTGTAATCTTTTCTGCTTTATCACATACAAGTCTTAAATCATACATAAGTGGTAAAAGCTGATCTTTAACAAGTACTGCTTCCTGAATATAGTTGTCGGCTTTAATCTTATCTACAGTTTCCTGAAGATTTACACCCTTTTCCCAGATCTGGTCATTAAGTACTGATAAGGAATTTAATACATCATTCTCAAATCTGCATTCGAGTTTTGGATTAACTGCCTGCTTAACTGCAATATTATCAGAAAGTTCAGTTGTATATCTTGCAACAGCAGGAGCAATCTGCTTGATTGCCATATATGCAAGAGTTCTTGCTTCAATCTTTACTGTCTTTGCATAGTTTTCAAGGATAATCTCAACACGTGACTCAATTTCCTTCTTTGTATATACACCATACTTTGTGAGCATATCTACATTCTTCTTATCGAGGAAGTGTGGAACACAGTCAACTGTTGTTCTGTAGTTTACAAGTCCCCTCTTTGTTGCTTCATCAAGCCAGCTGTCATCATAACCGTTT
>JAKSSM010000062.1 GCA_024403065.1 Clostridia bacterium
GCAGTTGAGAAGATCTGTGACTTCTTTGTAGGAATTGTTGTATTTCTTTCGATAAGCTTTGTAGCAACGCCACCAAGAGTTTCAATTGAAAGTGAAAGTGGTGTTACGTCAAGTAATAATACGTCGTGAACTTCTCCAGTAAGTACACCTGCCTGAATTGCAGCACCTACTGCTACGCATTCGTCTGGGTTGATTCCCTTGAATGGTTCCTTACCAGTTTCTCTCTTAACTGCTTCCTGAACTGCTGGGATTCTTGTTGAACCACCAACAAGGATAACCTTGTCAAGAGCTGATGCTGAAAGACCAGCGTCTGCTAAAGCTTTTCTTGTAGGTCCGATTGTTCTTTCTACAAGGTGAGCTGTTAACTGATCAAACTTTGCACGAGTAAGGTCTTCGTTCATGTGAAGTGGACCATCTGCACTTACAGAAATGAATGGAAGGTTAACGTTTGCAGTCTGAGCTGATGAAAGTTCCTTCTTAGCCTTTTCTGAAGCTTCTCTTAATCTCTGAAGAGCCATCTTGTCAGCTCTTAAGTCTACGCCGAATTCCTTTGCGAACTTGTCAGCGAAGTAGTTAACAAGTACATCGTCGAAGTCGTCTCCACCAAGGTGAGTATCTCCGTTTGTAGCAAGTACTTCATATACGCCATCGCCAAGTTCAAGGATGGATACGTCGAATGTACCACCACCAAGGTCATATACAAGTACCTTGTGAGCTCCAACTTCCTTGTCAAGACCATAGGCAAGAGCAGCAGCTGTTGGTTCGTTGATGATTCTCTTTACATCGAGACCAGCAATCTTACCAGCATCCTTTGTAGCCTGCTTCTGTGAGTCTGAGAAGTATGCAGGTACAGTAATTACAGCTTCTGTAACCTTCTGTCCAAGGTAGCTTTCAGCGTCATTCTTAAGCTTTGTAAGAATCATTGCACTGATTTCCTGTGGAGTGTAAGCCTTACCATCAATTGTTACATGATAATCTTCACCCATATGTCTCTTGATTGATGAAACTGTTCTGTCAGGATTTGTTACAGCCTGTCTCTTTGCTGTTTCACCAACAAGTCTTTCTCCGTCCTTCTTGAAGCCTACAACTGAAGGTGTTGTTCTGCTTCCTTCTACGTTTGCAATTACTACTGGTTCACCAGCTTCAAGTACTGCTACGCAGCTGTTAGTTGTTCCTAAATCGATACCAATTACTTTTCCCATTTTGTCTATCTCCTTTTACTAATTAGCAACTTTGACCATTGCAGGTCTTACAACTCTATTATTTAATAAGTAACCCTTTTGAATAACACATGTAACTTTTCCTGATTCATATTCAGTAGAATCTTCCATCATGATTGCCTGGTGGAAGTTTGGATCAAACTCTTCACCAAGTGCCTTGATTTCTGAAACACCTGAATTTTCAAGTGCAGTCAGGAACTGCTTTAAGATGAGTTCTACACCATCTTTGAACTTTTCATCTGATGTTTCAACATTTAAAGCTCTTTCAAAGTTGTCAGCAACATCAAGCATCTGCTTTACAACCTTTTCGATACCATACTGACGGATATCAGCCTTTTCCTTTTCAGTTCTTCTCTTGAAGTTCTGATATTCAGCAAGGAGTCTTACATATCTGTCATCATCCTTTGCTTCAACCTTCTTTTCGGCCTTTTCTTCTTTTACTACTTCTTCAGGAGCTTCAGCAGTTTCTTCAGCTGCTGCTTCTTCTTCAGGAGTTTCGTTTACTACCTTTTCTTCTTCCATTATTTATCTCCTTCATCTTCTAATTTGAACGCTTCGTTCAGATTTTCAGTCAGGTACTTCATTATCGATGTAACCTTGTTGTACTGCATTCTCGTTGGTCCGATTACCCCTATCTTACCAATGAATTTGCCATCAACTGAATAGGACGCAGTGATTACTGAACAGTCCTTGATGTCATCATCATTTTCTTCACCGATTGTAACGGTGATTCCATCCTCACGTTCAATGAGCTTTCTTGTCATCTCATCCTTGTTTGAAAGGGCATCAATGAACTCTCTTGCCTTTGTAAGGTCATTGTATTCCGGAATATCGAAGATGTTTGAAAGACCTTCCATATACAGGTTTACATTGAGCATTTCTTCAAGAGTCTTCATGAAGTTTGGCATCAGGTCTTCAGCAAGTCCTGACATTGCAACAATATCAGTTTCAAAGTTTGCAATGATATTGTTTGTAAGGGCCTGGCTTACTGTTCTTCCCTTGTAGTTGTATGTCATTGTCTTTGAGAGGAGATTAAGGTTCTCTTCTGTATATGGCACTGACATTCTTACTGCCTTGTTGTTTACCTTTCCTGATTCAGAAACGATCATGAGGATTACTGTTCCATTGTCTACAGGAATCAGATTGATGTATTTGATTACATCATCTGCCTTCTTTGGAGTAAGGGCAAAACTTGTAAGGTTTGTGATTTCTGAAAGGACAGATGCAGCATGTGCAATGGCCTTTTCAAACTCCTGAGTCTTAAGATGGAGTCTTTCAGAAATTACTGTTTTTTCAAGCTTGCTCAGTTCCTCCTTCTGCATCAGCTCATTTACATAGAGTCTGTATGCCTTGTCTGATGGAACACGGCCGGCTGATGTATGAGGATGTGTAAGATATCCCATCTCTTCAAGGTCAGCCATTTCATTTCTGATGGTTGCCGGGCTGTAGTCCATACCCGGTGCTTTTGAAATTGTACGGGATCCTACAGGCTCTGCATTTTCAACGTAATCGTCAATGATTGCCTGAAGAATTTTAAGTTTTCTCTCGCTTAATTCCATGTCTTTTCCTTTTCGTTAGCACTCATTCAAGTCGAGTGCTAATCACTATGTATAATATAACCCTGTGGACTTAAAAAGTCAACAGGGTTTTATGTTTTTTATGTGAAGTTACATGAAGCTGCAGAGGAGTATTGGAACAAACATGGCAGGCATGAGATTCATTACCTTGATCTTTGTAAGACCAAGAAGATTAAGTCCTATTGCCATAATGAGAATTGAACCTACACATGATACTTCCCCTATTACATAATCAGTAAGATATGGTGCTGCAAATCCAGAAACAAGTGCAATTGCTCCCTGATAGAGAACTACAGGAACTGCGGAGAAAAGAACTCCGAATCCAAGAGTTGAAGCAAATACGATTGCTGTTACTCCGTCTATTACGCCTTTTGTAAAAAGTGTTGAGTTATCGCCAAGCCCAGCCTTTAATGATCCAACTATTGCCATGGCGCCAACAACAAATACAAGAGTTGCTGTGCTGAAGCCTTTGGCAAATCCATCTTTCTTGAATCTGTCTTCAAGTTTCTTTGCACCTTTGTTGATTGCACCATCAAGGTCAAGGAGACCTCCAATAACCCCACCTACCGCCATAGAAATTACAGCAATAAGGGCATTGGTTCCAGCCATTGCTCCATCAAGTCCTATATATATAACTACAAGTCCCATTCCGGAGATGAGAAGTTCTGAAATTCTTTCAGGAAGTCCTTTCTTTAAAAGGAGTCCGATGAGACCACCTGCAACTACAAGTGCTCCGTTTACAATTACACCTAACATTTACTTTATTGTCCTCTTTTCAGCCTGTTCCATGTATTCATTCATGGTAGCAGGTGTATTCTTTTTGTTTATAAGGGTGCCGTTTCCTCTTACACATCCTCCGGCACACATCATGCCTTCTATGAGGTTGTAGTCAAGTTTACCGGCTTTTGCTTTCATAAGACATGCCTTGATTTCAGCAGGACCGGATACTGCAATTGGTCTTAAGTCAAAATCTTCATGACCAAGTTCAATCAGAGCCTGTTTTACTGCCTGAGCAACTCCTCCAGCCTGAGCAAAGCCTCTTGCATATGGAGAAGAATTGTTAAGCTTCATCTCTTCCATGCCTGATGGGTCAACGCCTTTACTGTCGAAAAGTGCTTTTAGTTCAAGGAATGTAAGAACTCCATCAACATAGTCCTTTGCAATGTCTTTCTTTCGTTCATACTTCTTTGCAATGCATGGTCCGATAAAATAGATTACTGCATCAGGATCCTTTGCCTTTATGGTCTTTGCTGTAAGAACCATTGGGGATGGAGTGTGTGATACATGCTCTTTAAGCATTGGGAATTTTACATTAATGTATTCTACGAAAGCCGGGCAGCATGATGTTGTAAGGAAGCCTTTTTCAAGAAGTTCATTTGCTTCCTGAAGAGCTGTAAGGTCTGCACCTTCAGCCACTTCCACAACATCAGTAAAGCCTAACTCTTTTGTGGCAGAGAATATCTGACCGACACTTGTTCCAGGGAACTGTGTGGCAACAGCAGGGGCAATTATTGCATATACTCTTCTGTCACTTCTTATGGCATTAATAACTCTTTCAATACCAGATACTTCATTCATGGCACCAAATGGGCACTCATAAACGCAGTTGCCGCATACGATGCATTTATCCTGATCGATCTGTGATGCACCATTCTCAGACATGGAGATTGCATCCACAGGACATCTTCTTTCACATGGTCTTGTGAAATTTGCTACTGCTCCGTATTTACATGCTTCCTGACATCTGCCGCATTCGATACATTTTGTCTTGTCGATATGGGCACGTCCCTTTGCATCAAGGGCGATAGCGTCCACTGGACAGGCTTCTCTGCAGTTATGTGCGAGGCAGCCTCTGCACATATCTGTAATAGTACGTCCTGACTTTGGACAGTCATCACAGGCAATCTGTACTACCTGGATAGTATCCTTGCTTCCACGGTATTCACCGAGGCTTAATCTGATACGCTCAGCTACAACTGCTCTATCCTTATATATGCAGCATCTCTGAGGTGGTTCATTCATTGGTGCTACCACATCAGCAATTTCATTGAAATGTCTGAATGGGTCCTCACCATCCCACGCGTGGCGCGCCACTTCGCGGAGAACTTTGTATTTGATTACGTCTACGTTTGATTCAAAGAGTTTTGTTTTTGCCATTATTATCTCTTAAGCCCTTTCTTGATTACTGGTACGATAAGAATAGTTAAAACTCCTCCTATAAGTGCAGTAACAAGTTGAGGCCATGAGAAGTTTGCTGAAAGTACAGCAAGTTTTGGTGCTGGAAGTCCCATTGATGGAAGAACCACCTTTGTGACAAGCACGAAAAGTGTCACGAATTTAAGCACAGCTGCGCATACAACACTTACAATTGCATTCTTCTTGTAAAGGAAGTGAAGTACGAGTACGAACACAAGGTTTCCAAGAGCGATAAATGGTACGATCTGGATAAGTGGTGTTCCGATACCGAGCATGAATGCGAAAAATGGTGAAACAAGCGCTACAATAATTCCTGGAACAAGTCCTGAGAAAAGTGCAGCAACACCTAAGATAAGGTTAACCAGAGAGCCAGTAACAAACTGACCGAGTGGCTTTGTTACAAACTGAATTGCAACAAGGAGAGCGATAAGAACCGCTGTCTCTGCAACGAGCAGAGTCTTTTTCTTCATTTGTTTACCTTCTTTCCTATTTTTACAAAATATGCTTCATTCTATCACCAAAAGGGAAAATAGTAAAGCAGTCAAACTATTTGTTTTTCAAATAGAAATGCGCCACATCTGTGGCGCATGTTTTCTTCTATTTCTTTGCAATTCCAGGTTTAGTCATACTGTCTGCATCAAGAACGTGCTTGAGTTCCGCTTCAGTCATAAGACCTTCACTGAGAACCAGTTCCTTTACAGGAATTCTTTCTTTTAATGACTTCTTCGCAATATATGCAGCCTTTTTGTATCCGATATGTGGACATAAGGCAGTTGCAATACCTACAGAACTGTGAAGATGGTCAAGACATACATCTTCGTTTGCTACGATTCCCTTTATGCAGTTATCCTTGAATGTTTTAACTGCATTCTTAAGCATTGAAAGGGATTCAAAGAGACAGTCAAAGATTACCGGTTCAAAGGCATTCAGTTCAAGCTGTCCTGCTTCTACAGCCATGGCAATTGTAACATCATTTCCTGCAACCTTGAAGCATGCCTGATTGAGTACTTCAGGAATAACAGGGTTTACCTTTCCAGGCATAATGGATGAACCATTCTGCTTTGCTGGAAGAACGATTTCACAGAAACCTGTTCTAGGACCTGATGAAAGAAGTCTCAAGTCATTTGCAATCTTTGATAAAGCCATTGCACATGACTTGATTGTACCAGATACCGCAAGGAAGCAGTCAATGTTCTGAGTACCATCAATCATATCTTCACACTGAACAAATGGATAACCTGTAAGATGCGCAATTTCTGGAACAATCTTTCTGAAATACTTGGCATCGGCATTTATACCTGTTCCAATGGCAGTACCACCCATATTGAGTTCAGATACGTTTCTCTTTGCACCTTCAAGTCTTAATATTGCTCTTTCCACAGCACTTGAATATGCATGGAATTCCTGTCCAAGAGTAATTGGAACAGCATCCTGCATCTGAGTTCTTCCCATTTTTATAACCTGAGAAAACTCTTCGGACTTCATGTCGAGGGCTTTCTTAAGAGATTTCAGTTCCTTCTGAAGCTGAGAAATAAGCTCAATTGTTGCAATCTTTCCTGATGATGGAATTACGTCATTTGTTGACTGACCGAAATTGACGTGATCATTTGGATGAACCAGCTTGTAGCTGCCCTTCTTTCCACCAAGGATTTCTGTTGCACGGTTTGCAATTACCTCATTGGCATTCATGTTCATGGAAGTACCAGCTCCACCCTGAATAGGGTCTACTATGAACTCATTGTGAAGTTTTCCTTCAAGAATTTCATCGCATGCAGTGCAGATTGCATCCTTTACCTCTTCACTCATTAAACCAACTTTGCAATTTGTAATTGCACAGGCCTTTTTAACGTAGGCCATGGCACGGATGAATTCAGGATTCAGTTTTCTTCCTGTTATAGGGAAGTTTTCCTTTGCACGTAAACTCTGAACTCCATAATATGCATCTACCGGTATTTCTCTTTTACCAATAGAATCCTCTTCAAATCTGTACATTTTAGTTATACCTTCTATATATGATAATAATATCTACCGTGTATATTATACTCCTTGTATTTTAAAATACAAACAGAATTTGTGTATAGAAACAAAAACAGGAGAAAAGATTTCCTCCTGTTTTATCGTCTGTACTAATTCTCCATTCTCTTTCTGTAAAGAAGGAGCTCCGGTTTTTCACCATTTTCAAGATATGTACATACCATGATGAAGTCAACGTTGCATAATACTCCGTAGCATCTGTTATCCCCTTCGAGCTGATTTCCAAGGTATGTTGTTTCATCCCTTAAGAACTTTACATTTTCTCCACTTGGAAGAGGATATGGAAGATTTACATATGCACCAAAAAGGGCATTCAGAGACTTAAGCTCTCGAATACCAGGAATACCAAGTCCGCCTATCTCATCAATAAGCTTACGCTTCAGTTTTTCGAATTCACCATTGTCCGAAAGTTCACTGAACCTTTTCCAGTAGTCAAGTGTAGGAAGAAGATCCTTCATATACTTTCTTGCTGCATCCTCAGGAAACTCAGGAGATGCCATATTCTTTACACATACATCTATAAGGTTATCCATATCGCTGTAGGTATATGTACCATCAGCATAGCACCATCTGCAGTAGTCGTCGTTTGGAAATCCCTCACTGTCATAGCCAATTATGCTGTCTTCAAGAGGCATTCCGCAGCACTGACAGACAAGTTTTCTTGGAGAACCGAGAAGCGTATTTATGGAAACATCAAATTCCTTTGAAAGAAGTTTAAGCGTATCAGTATTCGGAACTGTTTCACCCTTTTCCCAGCGTGACACTGCCTGTCTTGTAACAAATACCCTATCCGCCAGTTCATCCTGAGTCATGTTCTTCTTTGTACGAAGTTCAAATATTACATCCTTTGTATTCATGTCGTTTACCTCCTGTTCTAGAATACCATAGTACTTATGGTATTTCACGCAACCTGCTGTTGCATCTCTAGTCCCTGCTTCCTGCAACAATTACAGTTGAAAGAAGAATAAGAATGATACCAGCTATTTCCTTTAAGGTAAAACTCTCACTGTAGACAATGTATCCCATAATGATGCTCATTATAGGTTCGAAAGTACTCAAGATTGCTGTATTTTCAGAACCTATATGCTTTACACCTATCTGATATCCGAATACTCCAATAAATGTAGTGCATACCGATGCAATGAAAGATATGAGCCAGATTCGTCCAGGTAGAACAAATGTAATCTTTCCAAATGCAACTGAAAGTATGAGATACATAAGTGAACCCACAATATTCATATAGAATATGGCTTTTAAAGCAGGCATCTTCCTTACCCTGGTTCTACCCATAAATACAGTATAGAAAGCATATGTAATTCCGGAAAGAAATGCAAGAGCCATACCAATAATGCTGATTTCGCTTTCTCCCTTGGAATAGAAAAGAAGAATACCAATAAGGGAAAGAATTACACAGAGTATCTTTCTTCTGTCAGGCTTAATCTTAAGAAATATTATGGATCCTGCAACTGTAAAAGTAGGATAAAGGAAGTGAATTGTTGTTGCAAGTCCCGATGGGATGAAATTGTATGATCCAAAGAGGAGCATGGTAGTTCCTGCGTATCCGAATACTGTAACAATCACAATATCACGGATGTCTTCCCTTTCTATCTTCATATCCACCTTTGTAATCTTCAGATATATGTAAAGTGGAAGAAGTGACAGGAAGAATCGTAAGAATGATGTGAAGAATGTACTTGACCCTCCTTCAAGTATTGCTCTTGTCATTACAGGAAGCACACCGAAGAATGCAGCTGACGTAAGGACAGATACTACCCCAAGCGTTCTATTTGTTTTCATAAAATCTGTAA
>JAKSSM010000063.1 GCA_024403065.1 Clostridia bacterium
GTTCTATCATCTGTTTAAGGCCTCTTATCTGACCTTCAATACGATTGAGTCTTGTGATTAAGGCTTTTACCTCATCTTCGTTTCTTTCTTTTCTCTTTTCAGAGCAGCAACATGTATTACTCATTGTTACCTCCTTTAAATCTACCCATATATTATACCCCCTAGGGGTATGTTGTCAATGGATTTATTCATGGCATTTCTCTATTTGATTGTGCAAATGCCATATTTTTCTTGTAAAAAATTGGTTAAATGAACAAAATATCTTGACAGTTCTAGCATTGAGGTATAATATGTATACAACATATTTTTATGAAAGGAACATAGTATGAACTTAGTATTATCTGTAATGCTTATCGTCATTAGCCTCGTCCTCTGTGTCATTAGAGTGGGCGAAGATTTTGGTGCGGATATTTAGTTCAGTTTGTTTCAGAATACCAATGAATCTAGAATCCGCAGTATATGCGGATTTTATTTTTGAGAGAAGAATAGGAGTTATTTAAAAATGGTTACAACAAAATGCGAAGAACTTATCGCTCGTGACAGTAAGGTTATAGCGCCATGCTCACACCTTTCATATTTCCCACTTGTAGTAGCAAAAGGTGAGGGTGCCATTATTACAGACGCTGACGGAAATCAGTTTATTGACTTCCTTTCCAGTGCATCATCACTTAACCTTGGAAGCTCAAACCCTGTACTTGTAAAAGCAATTGAGGAACAGCTTGCAAAATTCACTCAGTATACTCAGGCATATACATATAACGAACAGAGTATTTCATATGCAGAAAAGCTTGCATCTGTATACCCTGGTGGAGTACCTGTAAAGGTTGCATTCGGTAACTGCGGTTCTGACGGAAACGACGCAGCAGTAAAGTTTGCAAGAGCATATACAGGAAGATCAAAGATTATTACATTCATTAACGGATATCACGGAAGTACTTACGGTTCAATCACTCTTACAACATGTACAACAAGAATGAAGAAGAGCATGGGACCTATGCTTCCAGACTGCTATGCATTCCCATTCTTCGGAACTGACAAGTCTGATGAAGAAGTTGAAAAGAACTGTCTTGCACAGATGGAAGAAGCATTTGCAAACTATCTTCCAGCTGACGAAGTTGCAGCAGTAATCATTGAACCTGTTCAGGGAGATGGCGGAATCCTTCCTGCACACCCAATCTTCATGAAGAAGCTTTATGAATTATGCAAGAAGAATGGTATCCTCTTCATTTCAGAAGAAGTACAGCAGGGATTCTTCCGTACAGGAAAGATGTTCGCAATTGAACACTACGGCATCGTTCCAGATGGAATCATCCTTGGAAAGTCAGTTGGTGCATCACTTACTCTTGGTGCTTTCATGGGTAAGACAGAAATCATGGATTCACTTCCAGCTCCAGCACACCTCTTTACACTTGGTGCAAACTCCATCGCATGCGCAGCAGGTAATGCAGCATTCGATTACTATTACACAGATGAATTCCAGAACATCTTAAAGACAAACATCGCTATTGCTGAAAAGAGAGCAAAGGAACTCACAGAAAAGCATCCAGCATGCTGTCCAATGTTCAGAAACCTTGGATTCTCCATGGGTATCAAGGTTAAGGATCCAGAAGGAAAGAGCAATGAAAATGCTACATTCAAGATTCTCTATCACTGCTATGAAATGGGACTTCTCGTTATTTCCCTTGCAGGAGACATTTTAAGAATTCAGCCACCACTCAACATCAAGCCTGAAGAACTTGAAAAGGGATTTGATATCATTGACCAGTCAATGACAGATTTCGAAGCAGGAAAGATTTCAGACGAAGTATTAAAGTACAAGGCTGGATGGTAAAAAAGTTAATATGCGCTTAAGGAAACTTAAGCGCATCATATAAATTGGTATTATAAATATTTAGGAGGAAAAAATGAAAAAGAGAAGCGCTCTCGCAAAATGCATTATTCCTGGTCTTATCTTCCAGTCCGTTACAATCGGTGGTGGATATGGTACAGGAGCAGAAATCGCACAGTACTTCGGAGCAAGCGGAATGGTTGGAGGCTTACTTTCAGCACTCGTAACTATGGTTATCTGGTCCGTAATGTGTGCAATCACTTTTGAATTCGTACGTGTATTCAAGACATATGACTACGGTTCAATGATGAAACAGTTACTTGGAAAAGTAGGAGTTTTATACGATGTACTTTACTACCTTATGATGTTCATCGTACTCGGCGTACTTAATGCAACAGCTGGAAACATGTTCAATGCTTTAACTGGTGCAAGCAAGTGGTTCGGTATTGCTATCCTTTCAGTAGCAGTTGTTTACCTTGTATTCAAAGGAACAGAAATGATTGAAAAGGTATTATCAGTATGGTCATATGTACTTTATGCTGTATATATCATCTTAATCGTTTGCGTATTTGTTAAGTTTGGTGCAAACATCAGTGCTGAATTTGCAAAGAATGAAGTTTCACCTAACTGGTTCTCAAACGGTGCAAGCTACTCAATCTACAACCTTGTAGTAGTTCCACTTATCCTTTACACAGTTCGTGACTGTGAAAACAGAAAAGAAGCTGTTACAAGCGGTCTTTTATCAGGTGTTATCGGCGTAGTTCCTGGTATCCTTCTCCTTCTCATGATGGGTTGTGATTTCGCAGCAGTTACAACAGCTGAAACTCCAGTTGCAGTAGTATTCGAAATGCTCGATATGAAATGGCTCTTCATCGTATTCGAAATCGTACTCTTCGGTACACTTATCGAAACTGGTACAGGTTTCATCAAGGCTGTAACAGACAGAATTCAGGTTGCTTTCGAAAGAAACAACAAGCCTCTTAACAAGAACGTTGTTAATGCAATTCCACTTGCTATGATCGTAATCGGTATCCTTATTTCAACATTCGGTTTATTCAACCTTATCGTAAAGGGATATGGTACATCAGTATACGGATTCTTAATCCTCTATGCACTTCCAATGGTAACACTTGGTGTTTACAAGATTGCAAAGGCAGGAAAGAACTAGTCCATTTATGCATTTTAAAAGGAATCTCATTTGAGATTCCTTTTTTTCATGAAATGTATTATTCCTGTTCTTCTTTTTTTAGCTTTGAACCACATTCTCTGCAGAACTTTGAAGTGCTCACGTTTGGTGCTCCGCATTCACTGCAGAAGATTCTTTTTAGATCTGAAGGCTTGCTGTCATTTTGGGGAATTTCAGGCTGAAGAGGTGGGAATGAACCCATCATACCCATTGGAAATGCTGCTCCCATTGTATCCATCATTGTCATAAGACTTTTGTGAGTTACATCAATATTAACATCACATTCAGGCATTATGAAGGAATAGCGGTATGATCCGTTTTCACATCCCAGGTTTTTAAGACATACTTCTTCGCTTCTGACATATGTAGATACATCAGTAAGAAATGGTATTCTTATCTGAACTTCAGTTCCAGGCTCATATGGTTCACCTGTAAGGTCAAAGAAATCTTTTCTTCCATTTACGTATACGTAATATTTCATATTATGCCTCCTTCTTTCTGATTGTCATTGCATATGCACTGTTCATCAGTCCAAGTACTGCGGAGCAGATGAAGAGTGTCTCGATTCCAAGTGTCTGCCAGATCCAGCCTCCGAAAAGGGCGATAAGGACAGTTATGAGGTGGTTTACAGAGATTCCGGTAGAAATTGTAGCCTTTGTTTCTTCTGGACTGTCTGAAATATCCTGTACATAGACATTTGATGCCATGGATGCAAGGGATATTATGGAGTCCAGGATATAGTTTATGCAGCAGACAATAAATGCAATATGCATAGGGAAGAGTCTGTGTGCAAAACCATAGAAGAAGCATACAATTACAAGAATCAGGGTAGCTGATACCATTACAATCTTGTAGCCTAATCTGTCAATGATTCTACCTACAACTGGTGCCAGGAAATAGCAACAGACTGCAGATATGGCAAAGAGTATGGAGATTACTGATGCTGATGCCTTATAGAAGAGGATCAGCACATAAGGTCCAAAGGTAAAGAATACCTGTTTTCTTGCCCCATAGAATACTTCGAGCATGTAATACTTGGTAAACTTCTTTCTGAAGTAGAATCTGTTCTTTGACTTGTCTGTTTCACTGTTTCCTGTAATCCTGAAGGAGTAGAGCATTGAAACAAGAAGGAATACTGCAGCAAACATAAAGAACAGTCTGAAAGGCTGTGAATCCTTAAGAACAAAGAATGCAACTATTACAACAAGATATCCAAGGAGTGTTCCTACCTGGGATACTGCACTCTGATATCCAAGAGCCTGCCCACCAAGTCCAGGTTTCGAATATTCAAGAGTAAGGGTATTCTTCATTCCAAGTTGAATATGTTCACCAAGGGAATGCATACAGATTGCAACTGTGACTAGTACTTTACCAGGTGGAACAATGGAAAGCATTGCCATACCAAGAAGCATAATTACTGCACCCAACTTATACAGCTTTTCAGCGGACATCTGATAGAGGAGTGCCAGAATAAAAACAAGCATGAGACCTGGGATTTCCCTGAAGAATTCTACAAGACCTCTGTCGAATTCTCCCATGGTTACTATTTCAGCCAGGTAGTTGTCAATCAGTCCCTTGTATATTCCGTATCCCAGTCCTGAAATTGTGATGGAAAGAAACAGCGCTTTAAATGGCGTGTTTTCTTTAAAAAGTTTTGTCATTCTGTCAAGCATAATATCTCCAGTATATGTATAGATTATAGTTCAAGCTCAAAGATACCGCCCTGAAAGACGATATCATTCCCATACTTATCCTTATGGAAGGAGAGGAGTTCGGTTGCTCTCAAGCTGAATCCGAGACTTAAAAGCAGGTTGAAGGATGGAGCATTTTTAATGGCAGTACCTGCATAGATGCTTTCTGCTCCATAGGTTTTTAGGATAGAGATTACCTCAGATATTCCTTTTTTGCCGTAACCCATACCCTGATATTTCTTTTTGAATCCGTATCCGATATCGTATCCCTTAAGACACCTGTTTGCAGATACAAAGCCAATCACTTCACCTGAAAGGCATACTGAAAAGAAGAGATGATCATTCTTTCCGCTTCTGTTTGCAGCGTCCCACTTCTTTATTCTTTCCTTTACTGATTCGGGTTCAGTCTCCTTATATGTATCATAAAATACATACTCTGAATTTTCGAAATCAAGCCAGATTTCCCTGATGTCAGACCAGTCATTTTCTTCAGTTTTTCTTACTGTGAATGTTGTTTTTTCCATAGTGTGATTAACAGCATATATTGTATATTATGTATCTTCCTAATTCAATTGAAGATTGCAATAAAAAAGTGGATGGTAAACCATCCACTGAAATTCTTTAAACTGTGAAGAAACCGTTTCTAAGCATCTCTGTTCCAAGAATTGCTACACAGAGGTATACAGTAGCTATAAGCATATTGATGAAGTTGCTGAAGGCGCGCTTTCCTCTTACAACATCAAAGATGCTTAAGAGAACTGCAACGATTCCAAATACATAGCATGCGATAACTACGAGTTTGAAAAGGTTGGAAGCAACAGGTAAGTCGCCTCCGATAAAGAATGGCACCATAACCATTACCCCTACAATCCCGATTACTGCAACTGGGAGAACAAGAGCAAGGTTCTTTATGATTGCTACAATTCTGTCTTTCTTTTCGTTCATTCTTTACCTCTTATTATGTGTATTTCTGCTATAAAAGAATAGAGCAATATGCCCTAAAAGACATTATATATCTTTTTTTACAAATTGTCATCAGTATGATGAATATCTTTAGTAGAAATATGTGCGAAAAATAAAGAATTTCAAGCACATCTGAAGGATTATCAGCTGCTTTTACATTTCCTATGGCTTTAATTATGATGCCTTCTTCATCAATCAGGTATGTTGTTCTTACTGTACCAAACGATGTTTTCCCATAAAGTTTCTTTTCTTTCCACACATCATAGGCTTTTAAGGTAACAAGTTCTGTATCTGAAAGGAGTGTAAATGGTAGATGGTATTTTTCTTCAAACTTCTTGTGTGATGAACTTCTTTCCTCTGTATTCATTTAATGTATGTAATGTACCATTCTGATCCATAAGGCTGAATTCTGGTGCCTTTATTCCTGTTTCAAGCATTTTTTGTCTTTCTATTTTCTGATTGATTTTACTTTTTCCTTTATGTTTTCTATACTTTCTTTTTCTTTTTCAAGACGTTTCTGAACGAATTCTTTTACATCTTCTGAAAAATCAAATCCCGTAGCTCTTAATGGGAGCATGAAGCTTACTCTTAATTTCAGCTTTTCACGTTTCCTTATAATATACTCTTTGAACTCTTCAATCTTAAGTTCGATCTGATTTTCTCTTGCAAACTTTCTGATCTTTACAAGAAGCTGGATCGAGTATCCGAAGTCAACTGCAAATACACCATAGAACAGTCCTATAAAGAAGGAGAACGTCAGGTGCCCAGAAAGCCAGTAGAGAGATTCGATTATCTCTGGATGAATAAAGAAGTAATATATGGCACTTAATATCATCCAGTAAAAAGTGAATTTCGGACAGATGATACCTTTTATGTTTCCCCATTCGGTTGAATAGTCCCAGAGCTTTATGTGCATAACTTTGATTGAAAGCAGTCCTGCAAGAAATTCAATAAAGGTAATTGCAACTGCCATAAGGAGAAACAGCACAAGTTTCTGAATAATTATGTTTTCGGTAAAATTTACAGGAATCCATGAGAATACATAGAGTATTACCAGTGAGAATCCGTAAAGAGGGACATATGGTCCAACAAGAAATCCTGGATTTATCCATTTCCTTTCAGGATTGCAGTTGGAAAAGAATTTTCTGTAGATTACTTCGATGACCCATCCTATGAGACTGCCTATAAAAAAGAGAAAGGCAAGAATAAGAAGGGTATTCAGATTGAATTCCATAAAAGTACTTCTCCTTTTATCTGATTTTTGTAAGGCTGAAGCTTACATTTACAAGCTCCAGTATTTTTTCATCATTCAGTGTATCATTAAGAACTACTGATATCCAGTTTCTGTGATTCATATGGTAACCTGGAAATATTCCATTTATTGAAGCTAGCTTTTCACTATCTGATGGATTGATTTTTAGATTTATGACATCCACTTTTTTCATATCTTTATTTTTTAAAAGTGCATCCCATCTGATATCCATTATAAGCGCAAACCACTTTCTTGAATCGGTATGTCTGAAAGTTCCCGCATTTCTATACGTTTCATCTTTCCAAGGGAAATCAGGATATATATCATAGATTTCATGAATTTTTTCTGTAATACGATTTGCCTGATTAGAAAAAAAGTATAGATTATCTGTGCAGCTTAGTGCTATATCGTTAAGAATATCCATATAACTGTTTCTTACTTTTGAGATGTATGCACCTGTGAAGTTAATGAGATGGAGTTTTTCATATTCTTCACTATTCATAAGGTCAATCACTTTTCCAGATACTTTTCCATCTTCTGTTACAGTTATTACTGCACGGAAAGAACTATCCATAAAGTCAGTTTCATATATGTAGATATCATCTCTTTTGATAAATTCATAAGAAAGAAGCTTCGAGTAATCAAAAGTTCTTTTTTCGAATTTTTTTTCTTCTAAAGTTATGGTTTTCTTTTATCAATATGTGTTAGTCATCGTCAGTAATATCATCTTTCTTCTTTCTGTAGAAGAAGTAGGCAAGGTATGCAAAGATTGCAGTAATTACGAGGGCTATGGAGATTATTGTAATCGGGTTCATATCCTGGAAAAGTTCAAGGCCTTCTTTAACGGCAGATATCCATCCGAAAAGTGTAAGGGCAAAGAGGAAGAAGTTTTTCACTCTGTCATTTCTTTCATTCCTCTTCTGAGCTTCAAGCTCATCCTTTCTTACAAGTGCATCAATTTTATCTTCAATTACATTTTCTGCTTCTTTGTATCTTCTTTCAATATCTTCAAGGTCAAAGTCCTTAGAGAGGAGCTTTACTGACTCCTGGACAGTTGGCCAGAGATACTGGGTAGTTCCTGTAAATGTAATGGCATTAGAAAGGTTCTGGTGAATCTTTTCCAACTGTTTTCTTGCTTTCTTACCACTGATAAGGCCTTCACTTATTAATTCTGACACATTATACAGTTTCTGCATTATGTCATCAGTAGATGCATCGCGGATAAGAAGCATTTCTATAAAGAAGATTTCTGTTGTCTGATATGAGATTCTGTCAGCAAGACTTAAACCTGTTTCTTCTATTATTTCTAGAAGAGTGACAGCAGATGCATAAGTCTCAATACCTTTATATTGTGACCTGTCTTCATTTTCAACTTTGTATTTCAGTTTTCCGCTTACAGAACCATCCTTTGGACCTTCTTCATTTGCAAGACAGTTTACGTATTCCTGTCTGTCGTGCTTTCCATAGGCAAATACAGCACTTCTTCTTAATGCAAGAGGTGTGATACTGAGCATTGAAAAGAACTCATCAAGTTCCATAAACTGCTCTGTCTTTTTGAGAGTATCAATCTCTTCATTCATGGTAGTAATTGTGTAGCTGTCAAGGGTTTTATATGTATCAGTTCCATCAGGAAATCTTAAAAGAAGTCTTCCATGTCTGTATGCTTCAAGGACATGAACTGTGTCACTGCATTCAGGAATATATATTTCAAGAACGCAGCATCTGGAACGGATATTGGAAATCATTACAACAAAGGCATTATCAATAATCATATTGTGTGCCGGTCTTCCTTTGATTTCCTCATCA
>JAKSSM010000064.1 GCA_024403065.1 Clostridia bacterium
CAGGGAGGGACAGGTTGTAAGCCGTACTCTTGTTCAGAATCAGCTTGTAAGCATGACAGTTTTCTCCTTTGACAAAGATGAGGAGATTTCAACACACCGTTCAGGTGGAGATGCCATGGTTACAGTTCTTGAAGGAAAAGGCAGATTTACAGTGGGAGATGATGTCTTCATCCTTACTGAAGGGGAAAGCCTTATAATGCCAAAGGATATACCACATGCGGTATATGGAGAAGAGAAATTCAAGATGCTCCTTGTTGTATCATTCTAGAATGTGAAGAGGTACTCATTTGAGAACCTTTTTTATTGTGTACAGCCTGTTGCGGTGATATAATATGACATCACTTTAAAGGAGACATAAATATGAGAAATGCATATTTTGCAGGAGGCTGCTTCTGGTGTGTTACACCAATATACAAGATTTATGGAGTGTCAGATGTAATCTGTGGCTATGCAGGAGGAGATGAGGAGAATCCTACATATGAAGAGGTTAAGCATCAGAAGACATCCCATAGAGAAACAATAAAGCTTGTGTATGATCCAGAAGATGTAGATTATTCAAAACTTCTTGACATCTACTTCTATAACGTGGATCCTTTTGATCCTGATGGACAGTTCATAGACAAAGGCTTTTCATACACTCTCGCAATCTTTTATGAGACTGAAGAGGAAAAGTGTCTTGCCCTCTCAAAAATCGCTGAAATCGAAGAAAAAACAGGTAAAAAGGTATATGTAGAGGTGCTTCCATACAAAAACTTCTACGAAGCAGAAGAATACCATCAGAACTACTATCTGAAGAATCCTGAAGCATTTGAGAAGGAACTCATTGAGTCTGGAAGAAAGAAGGAAACAGTAATTGAAAGAGTTACGACAGCTGATACAGAAGACCTTCTTAAAATATATGCACCATATGTAACAGATACAGCAATTACCTTTGAGTATGATGTTCCATCCTTTGAAGAGTTCAAGGGAAGAATTGAAGATATTTCCTCAAAGTATCCGTATATTAAGGCTGTTCAGGATGGAAAGACTGTAGGATATGCCTATGCAACTGCCTTCAAGGGAAGACGTGCCTACGACTGGTCTGTTGAAACAACCATCTATATGGATATGAATGAAAAGAGAAAAGGCGTCGGAAGACTTCTCTACAACGAACTTGAAAAACTTCTTAAAGGAATGGGCGTTATCAACATGAATGCATGTATTGCTCTTCCGAAGGTGGAAGACAGATACCTTACAAACGACAGTGTAAAATATCATGAAAGAATGGGTTTCACTGAAGTTGGAGTATTCCACAGCTGTGCATACAAGTTTGATACATGGTATGACATGATCTGGATGGAAAAGATGATAGGTGAACACAGAATTCCACAGGAAGATGTAAGATTCGGTCAGTGGTAAAAAATATATAAGCGGACACAGATTCTGTTGTCTGCTTTTTTAAAAGGACAATAAAAAGGAAACAGAATGAGTAGCAGAATAAAGGCAGTTCATTATGAACGAAAAGATAAAGAATACCCTGTATCATTTAAAAGATTCAGTATTTCAAATGCAGAAAAGGTAATGGAATTCCACAGGAGTTTTCCTGAGTACAGTGTGACACCTCTTGCTGAACTCAAAAGTCTTTCAGAAATGCTTGGTGTTAAAGGCATTTATGTGAAAGACGAGAGTTACAGATTCGGACTTAATGCCTTCAAGGTTCTTGGCGGAAGCTATGCCATTGGAAGGATTATTGCTGAAAGACTTAACATGGACATATCTGAACTTCCATATGAAATAATGACAGGAAGGGAAGTAAAGGAAAAACTTGGAAACCTTACCTTCATAACTGCAACTGACGGAAATCATGGAAGAGGGGTTGCATGGACTGCCAACAGACTTGGTATGAATTCTATTGTGTATATGCCAAAGGGTACCGCGTTAGAAAGGCTCGAGAATATACGTAAACTCGGATCTGATGCAAGCATAACTGACTTAAGCTATGATGATGCAGTTCGTCTTGCACTTAAAGAGTCAGTTGAGAAGGGCCATATCATGGTTCAGGACACGGCATGGGATGGATATGAAGCAGTTCCTGGCTGGATTATGGAAGGATATACCACTATGGCCTATGAAGCATACAGGCAGCTTGACGGGGTTAAACCTACCCATATATTCCTTCAGGCGGGAGTGGGTTCCATGGCAGCAGCTGTTGCAGCATTCTTTTCTGGTATTTATGGTAATGAAAGACCTGTTATTACCATTGTTGAACCAAACAGTGCAGACTGCATATTTAGAACTGCAGAAGCCGATGACGGAAAGATTCATGCAGTAACTGAAGATATGAACTCCATAATGGCAGGCCTCTGCTGTGGAGAACCCTGTACAATTGCATGGGATATTCTTAAGAACTGTGCAGATTTCTTCATATCAATGCCAGACTATGCAGCAGCAAATGGAATGAGAGTCCTGGGAAATCCTGCAGGAAATGACGGAAAGATTGTATCAGGTGAGAGTGGTGCATCAACTATGGGTATCGTAAGTGAAATTTTAAGAAACAGTAATCTTCTGTGGCTTAAAGAGGAACTTAGGATTGATGAAAATTCAAGAATCCTCCTTTTTTCAACAGAAGGAGATACGGATAAGGAAAACTACAGAAAGATAGTATGGGATGGCCTTTATCCAGGAAATATCTAGCATAAGAAAGCCCTGCGTTTCATACGCAGGGCTTTTAAACTGATCGAAATATTAGTTATCCTTTGGAAGAAGGATGTTGAGTAAGATTGCAACCATAGCTGCAGGTACGATTCCGGAACCACCGAAGATAAGCTGAATAAGCTGTGGAGCGTGGGAAAGGATAGCAGCGTTTGCACCCATACCATATCCAACACCAAGTGCTACAGATACGATAGTAAGGTTACGTCCTGTAAGAGGGTTCTTTGTAATAAGCTGAATACCACTTACTACGATTGATGAGAACATCATTACAGCTGCACCACCAAGAACTGCCTGAGGCATGATGGATACAAGTGCACCTAACTTAGGGCAGAGACCGCATAAGATAAGGAAGATAGCACCTGTTGCAAGGGCAAAACGGTTAACAACCTTTGTCATGGCAACAAGACCAACGTTCTGGCTGAATGAAGTGTTTGGAAGAACACCGAAGCATGCTGCAAGAGATGAACCTACACCGTCACAGATGATACCACCGGAAAGTTCCTTGTCTGTAGCTTCACGGTCAAGACCACCTTCCATAACGCCTGAGATGTCTCCTACAGTTTCTACTGCAGTTACGATGAACATGATTAATACTGGAACGATAGCTCTTAAGTCGAATACAGGCTTAACTGGCATAATCTTTGGAAGTGCAAACCAGGAAGCATCTGCAACCTTGCTCCAGTTGAGTACCCAGCTCTTTGTATATTCAATACCATCAGCAGTAACACCTGTAGTATCGAGAACAAGAGACATGATTACTGATGCAAGGTAACCACATATAATTCCAAGAAGAATTGATGATGAACTTGTAAAGCCCTTTGTGCCGTGCTTAAAGATGAGAATCATTACAAGTACGAATACTGCAAGAAGAAGATTTTCAATGGAACCGAAGTCCTTGGAGTTGTTTCCGCCACCGAAGGAGTTGATACCAACAGAGATTAAGCTGAGACCGATTGTAAGTACAACAGTACCAGTAACAACTGCAGGGAAGAACTTTCTTAATGGCTTAAGGAAGAATCCGAGAACAGCTTCGAATAATCCGCCGATGATGGACGCACCCATAATTGCTGCATATGCAATAACGCCGCCACCCATAGTTGCAGCTACTGAGTTGAATACGCCAATGAATCCTGATGATGTACCCATGATGATTGGAACTTTTCCACCGATTGGTCCAATTGAGAATAACTGGATAAGTGTTACAATACCCGCAATAAGCATTGCGTTCTGGAGAAGACTAAGCTGGAGATCAGCGAATTCTCCGCCAGCGATTCCGCAGGCACCTGTAATGATGAGCAATGGAGTAAGATTGCCGACAAACATTGCAAGAACATGCTGCAATCCAAGAGGGATTGCCTGTGAGAGAGGCATTTTGCCGTCAAGCTTAAATGCTTCTTCTGAAAGCTTGAAATTGTCTTTCATTTTTTGTCCTTTCTGTTTTTAAAAGATATATTAATTAAAATAGTAACACAATTAATTGTCTGGTTTACCCATAACAATCTGTTCTGGAGTAATTGGAATCTCACGATGCCATACACCTGTTGCACGATATATTGCATGTGCAATAGCAGGAGCAGGTGTATTTATTACGATTTCACCAATGGATTTTGCACCGAATGGACCAGTAGGTTCAAAGCTGTGTTCAAATTCAACCTTGAGATTACCCATATCAAGTCTGGTTGGAATTCTGTACTGCATAAGTGAGGATTCAACTGGACGGCCCATTTCATTATATGTAATATTTTCAAATAATGTGTGTCCGATTCCCTGAACGATACCACCTTCAGCCTGAATACGTGCAAGAGCAGGATTGATTGGAATACCGCAGTCAACAACTGACATAAAGTCGATAACCTTAACTTCACCTGTCATCTTGTCAAGTTCGATTTCTACCATACCTACCATATATGGTGGTGGAGAAACAGGTGAGGAGTGAGATGCTGAAGCCTGAGTAATGATGTCGTTGTTGAGCTGTGACTTTACACCAACTTCTGCAACTGTTACTGATTCCCCGGAATTTATTTTTCTTAATGTTTTACCTTCAAAGACGATTTCATCTGAACTGCAGTCAAGAAGTCCTGCTGCAACTTCACTCATCTTCTTTTTCAGTTCTTCACAGGCCTTTTCTACAGCCTTACCAGTGATATATGTTGTAGATGATGCATATGAACCTGAGTCATATGGTGAAGCATCTGTATCTGCACCGAATACTGTTACATCATCAACTGTACAGTCCATACATTCAGCAACCATCTGCGCCAAGATAGTATCGCATCCTGTACCCATATCAGCTGCACCAATCACAAGGTTATATGATCCGTCATCATTAAGCTTTACTGTTGCTGAACCTACGTCCAGATTGGAAATACATGAACCCTGCATAGCCATACCAAGACCTGCAGCACGAACTTTTCCGTTACCCATGTCACGAACAGGATATCTCTTGTCCCATTCAAACATTTCCTTGCAGTGAGCGAGACATTTGTCAAGGGCACATGCACTTGCAATTTCATTGTAGTATGCAGGCATGAGCATACCTTCCTTAAGCATGTTCTTTTCACGGATAACAGTTGGATCCATATTAAGCATTTCTGCAAGTTCGTTTACAGTTGTTTCAAGAGCAAAGATACCCTGAGTTGCACCATAGCCTCTGTAGGCACCTGCAGCCATTGTATTTGTATATACTACATCGTAGTTGAAACGGTGTGCTTCAAGACTTCCTGTGTACATTGGGATTGATTTGTGTCCTGAAAGACCTACTGTTGTAGGACCATGTTCACCATATGCACCACTGTTGGAAAGGGTATAGAGGTCGAGCACACGGATTTTACCGTCTTTATTTGCACCAAGCTTTACACGTACATCCATTTCGTGACGAGGGGAACCTGCAATCTGTGCTTCTTCACGAGTGAAAACAAGCATAGCAGGTCTTCCTGTCTTCATAGTAACAAAGGCAGGGTATACTTCACTTACTGCAGTCTGCTTTGCACCGAAACCACCACCGATACGAGGTTTTTCAACACGGATCATATTCTTTGGAATACCAAGGGCATGTGCAAGAATACGGCGCACATGGAATACAATCTGAGTTGAAGAAATTACATGGAGACGGCCATATCTGTCATAGCTTGTGTATGTACGGAATGTTTCCATCATTGCCTGATTGTATGCCTTTGTATGATATGTTCTGTCAAGAACGATATCGCAGTCAGCAAGAACTTTATCTACGTCACCGTATTCACTGTTCTCACTTGCAACCAGGTTACGCTTATTTGTTCCTCCGACTTCACAAGGTGCTACCCAGTTGTCTTCAGGATGAACAAGTATGCTGTTATCTTTTGCAGTTCTGAAATCAAGGACAGGCTCCAGAACTTCGTAATTTACTTTAATTGTCTTTAATGCCTTGTTTGCAGCCTTTTCGCTTTCAGCAGCAACAATTGCAACTACATCTCCAACACAGCGGACATGACGGTCGATGATGAGTCTGTCATATGGGGATGCTTCAGGATAAGTCTGACCGGCAGTTGTATAACGTTCATTTGGGACATCTTCCCAAGTGAATACATCAACAACTCCAGGTACAAGCTTTGCAACCTTTGTATCAATGGTATTTACAATAGCATTGGCGTGAGAGCTTCTTAAAAGCTTTACTACAAGAGCATCCTTTGGAGCAATATCCTCTGTATATACAGGTTTTCCAAGGAGAAGCTGCATGGCATCCTTTTTTCTCACGGATTTGTTTATTGCTTTATAGTTTTTTTGTTCCATGATCTTCCTCCTTACTTTCCTCTGCGGCTTTCAAGAAATGCTCTGATACCTCTTAACTGTCCTTCGTAACCGCTGCATCTGCATAAATTGCCGGAAAGGAACTGTCTTATTTCATCATCAGTAGGATCCGGATTTTCACGGAGCAGTGCAATTGTATTCATAACAAATCCAGGATTGCAGAAACCGCACTGGTCAGCACCCTGATCTGCGATAAAGCCGATGAATTCCTTTGCTTCATCCTGAAGTCCTTCAAGAGTTGTAATTCTGTGACCTGCTGCACGAGCTGCAAGCATGGAGCAGGAGAGAACTGGAGTATCATCAAAGAAAACTGTGCAGAGACCGCAGTTTGTTGTCTCGCATCCGCACTTTACACTGTAGCAGTTATGGTCACGGAGAAAATCAAAGAGAGTAAGATCAGGTTCAATCTGATCCATAATCTTTTTTCCGTTTAATGTAAGAGTGATTTCCATTATTCCAATCCTCCCAGTTTCTTTAAGTTTCTTTCTGCAAGAACGATAACGAGTCTTGATCTGTAGGCAGCGCTGCCTCTTGTATTGCTTCCTGTAGGTACCTTTGATGAGAGTTCTTTTGCATAGGCTCTGATGGATTCTTCAGTAAGACCTTCCTTTAAGAGACCTTTTTCATCAGTATAGAGACGGGCTTTTGCAGGTCTTGCACCAATAACAGTTCTAACTTCACCATCCATTTCAGAAACAGCACATGTAAGAACAGGGAAGTCTGTTCTCTGAATACGAACTGCATCATATACACATTTTAAAGGTTTCTTTTTTACTATGATATGAGTAAGGATGTCGTTATCACGCTTCATCTTTACGAATTTAGCAAGTGAAACTATACCACCCTTGTAGAGTTCAACATAGGTATCAAGTGACATAAAAACAGTCAGGACATCGGAATAACCGAAACGACCCCAGATGCTTCCACCGAGGGTTGCCATGTTCCTGAACTGAACGCCAATAATATCTTTTACAGCATGACAGATAGCACTTCCTGTATAGTCATTTAACCCTTTGTGAGTTTCAAGTTCACGAAGAGTCACCATTGCTCCGATACGGAACTGCTCTTCATCTTCTTCGATCCTGTCAAGACCCAGATCAGATATATCGATAACTGTGTTATAGCTGGAATTTCCAAGTCTTAACCAGAGCATTCCTCCGACAATTCTGTTCTTTCTGGTCTGATTCAGAGAGTATGCTTCTTCAAGATCTGCTGCCTTAACATATTTCTGAAAAGTAATCATGCTTTCTCCTTTTTGTAACAATAATATAATATATTAGTATATCAAATAACCTTGCTATTTGTAAAAGGATTTGTTATCATATCGTTATATTTTGTAAAACACAACGAGGTAATGACTATGAAAAAAATTATAACGATAATACTCATTTTAAGTCTTGTTTTCTGTATGGCAGCATGTGGAAACAGGGGGACTTCTGATGTAACAGACAATCAGGGCTCAGGTCATTATCCTATAACACTTACTGACCAGGCTGGAAGAACAGTCGTAATAGAAAAGGAGCCTGAAAGACTGATCAGTGGATACTATATTTCAACAAGCCTTCTTATTGCACTTGACCTTGATAAGAAGATGGTTGGAATTGAGACTGGAGCTGACAAGCGTAATCTGTATAAATATGCTTCACCAGACCTTGTGAACCTTCCTGACGTCGGTTCAGCAAAGAGCTTTGACCTTGAAAAATGTGCATCGCTTAATCCTGACCTTGTTATACTTCCACTTAAACTTAAGGATGCAGCAGAAACTCTTGATAAACTGGGAATTCCAAATCTTCTCATTAATCCTGAAAGTGGAGAACTTCTCCTTGAAATGATAGACCTGATTGCAGAAGCTACTGATAAGGAAGAAAGAGCAGATGAGCTTAAGGGATTTATCAGTTCTACAAAGAATATGCTTAATGAAAAACTTAAAGAAACAGAAAAGAAGACAGTTTATCTTTCCAGCAATTCCAGCATGCTTTCTACTGCAGGAAGCAGAATGTATCAGAACAGCATGATTGAACTTGCAGGAGGAACTAACGTTGCAGGTCAGATTGAAGATACATACTGGGCCGAAGTGGATTATGAACAGATTCTTGTATGGAATCCTGAATATTTCATTCTTGCAGCTGATGCAAAATACAAGGCAGAAGATGTATTTAGTGACAAAGCACTTTCAGAGTGCAGTGCAGTAAAGAATGGTTATGTAGAGAAGATACCTTCG
>JAKSSM010000065.1 GCA_024403065.1 Clostridia bacterium
GAAATGGAAGCAGTAGGCAACAAGATGAAAGAAATCGTTGCTAACGCTGGTAAGCACAAGAACCCATGGACAGGTTCAGGCGGAATGCTTCTTGGAACAGTAGAAGAAATCGGACCAAAGTATGTTGGAGATTTAAAAGTTGGTGATAAGATTGCTACACTCGTATCTCTTTCACTTACTCCATTAAGAATCGATGAAATCGTTGAAATGAGACCTGCAATTGACCAAGTTGACATCAAGGGTAAGGCTATTCTCTTCCAATCCGGTATCTATGGAAAGATTCCAGCAGATATGCCAGAAAAGACTGCATTATCAGCTTTAGACGTTGCTGGTGCTCCTGCACAAGCTGCTAAACTTTGCCAACTCAACCAAAAGGTACTTGTTATCGGTGGAGGCGGAAAGTCAGGACTCCTTTGCTTATATGAAGCAAAGAAGAGAGTTGGTCCAGATGGACTTGTAGTATGCGCTGGTACAAAGAACTCAATCGCTAGAGCAGAAAAGTTAGACTTAGCTCATGCATATGTTGAAATCAACGCTACAGATGCTGTAGGTATGTATGAAATGGCTATGGAACAAACTAAGGGCGAATTATTCGACGTAGTAATCAACTGCGTATCCGTTCCAAATACAGAAATGGCTTCAATCCTTGCTTGTAAGGATGATGGAACAGTTTACTTCTTCTCAATGGCTACATCATTCACAGCAGCTGCTTTAGGTGCTGAAGGTGTAGGTAAGGACGTAAATATGATTATCGGAAACGGTTACACTAAGAACCACGCTGACGTTACTCTTCAAGTATTAAGAGAACACGAAGGATTAAGAAAGTTATTCGAAGAAATGTACGCTTAATCTGATCCACAGAATTAGAAATTAAGGAGATTAAAAATGGCTGTTAGAAATTGGAAAGACATTCCACTTTTTAAGGACGTTACAGATGAACAGTGGAACGACTGGCATTGGCAGGTTGCTCACAGACTTTCAACTGTAGAAGAAATCGCTCAGGTAGTAAACCTTACTGAGCAGGAAAAGGCAGACATCGAAAAGGTTATGGGCGGATTCAGAGTTGGTATCACTCCATACTATGCATCCCTTATGGATCCTGACAATCCAAGAGATCCAGTTAGAATGCAGGCTGTTCCTACACTTGCAGAAATGCACAGATCAGCTGCTGATGACCTTGACCCATTACACGAAGATGCTGACTCCCCAGCACCTGGACTTACTCACAGATATCCAGACAGAGTTTTATTCTTAATCACTGACCAGTGCTCAATGTACTGCCGTCACTGCACAAGAAGAAGACTTGCTGGTGAAACTGATGGTGCCAGATCAAGAGAAGACATCGATGCATGTATCGATTACATCAGAAGAACTCCTCAGGTTAGAGACGTTCTTCTTTCAGGCGGAGACTCACTCCTTGTTGAAGACGAAACACTTGAATACATCATTTCTGAATTAAGAAAGATTGATCACGTTGAAATCGTTAGACTTGGTTCAAGAACTCCAGTAGTACTTCCAATGAGAATTACTCCTGAACTCTGCAACATGCTCAAGAAGTATCACCCAATCTGGCTCAACACTCACTTCAACCATCCAAATGAAATGACTCCAGATTCAGAAAGAGCAGTAGCTATGCTTGCTGACGCTGGTATCCCTCTTGGTAACCAGTCAGTACTCTTAAGAGGTGTTAACGACTGTAAGCACATCATGAGAGATCTCGTTCAGATCTTAGCAAAGAACAGAGTAAGACCTTACTACATCTACATCTGCGACCTTTCAATGGGTATCGAACACTTCAGAACATCAGTTTCAAAGGGAATCGAAATCATCGAAGGTTTAAGAGGACATACTTCAGGATATTGCGTACCTACATTCGTAGTAGACGCCCCTGGTGGTGGTGGAAAGACTCCAGTAATGCCACAGTACGTAATTTCACAGACTCCAAACAAGGTAATCTTAAGAAACTACGAAGGTATCATTACTACTTACACTGAACCAAACTTACCAGAACTTCCATGCCAGTGCGATTACTGCACAGGTAAGAAGACTTACAAGTATCAGGGAGTTTCAGCTCTTGGCGAAGGACCAGAAATCAAGACAATTGAACCTGCACACCTTGCTAGACACGAAAGAAACGCTCACTAGTACTTACCTAGAAAATTCAAATTGGGGGAGGACACTGTCCTCCCCTGAGTGAAATTTTCAAAAAATAAAAAGGGAGATATTTGATATATAAATGGGACTTCTTTTAGACCTTGCAAAACAGTATAAGGTGCTTTCCATTGTTGGTATGGCAAAGAATGCAGGCAAGACTACTGCACTCAACTACCTTATAGAGGAGGCTATGGATGATGGTATGATCCTTGGCATCACATCAACAGGTCGTGACGGAGAGACTGAAGACCTGGTAACAGGTACAGAGAAACCAAGAGTATATCTTGACAACGGTACAATCGTATCCGTTCCATCCCAGCTTTTTGACCTGGCAGATGCAGGTCTTGAAATTGTAGAGAGACTTCCATATTCAACATCAATCGGCGAACTTCTCTTATGCCGTGTTCAGTCAGCAGGATATGTTCAGATAGCAGGCCCTGTTGCAGCACAGGATACAAAGAGAATGTGCAGAAACATGTTCAGTCATGGTGCGGAAATGGTTGTAATTGACGGAGCAATTGACAGAAAGTCAGTAGCAGCTCCTGACACATCTGATGCAGTAATTCTTGCAACAGGCGCAGTACTTTCAAGAAGCATGAACAAGGTGGTTGAAGAAACTGCCCACATTGTAAATCTCTATTCTCTTCCTGAACTGGAAGAAGGAACTGCAAGAACACTTCTTGAAGCAAACATTACAGGAAATGTAACAGACACTGTAATGCTTATTGATAAGGATAACAACCTTAAGAAACTCAATCTTACAACAGGTCTTGGTGCATCATCAGTAATAAACGATGAGATTACTGAAGACACAAGATATGTATATATCCCTGGTGCATTTACAAACAGTGTATTCAGTGATATTCAGAACAAGAAGTTCAAACATGTACGCTTTATCCTAAAGGACCCTACAAGAATTTTTGTACGTCCTATAGACTGGAACATCTTAAGAAAGAAAGGTTTCCAGGTAAGTGTACTCAAAAACATCGAAATTGCGGCAATCACAGTAAATCCGTGGGCGCCTTTAGGATATACATTTGACAGCGATGCTTTAATTCAAGAAATGAAAAAGGTTATTCCTGATATTCCGATTGTGGATGTCAGAAAGTAGGTTAAAGTATGATTGTACAGGACAACAGAAGACTGGCCAATGTCAAGACAAGAAAAGAAGTAGGTCTTGACTTTGTTACCCAGAGTCTGGAGATAATAACTCCTTTCGGAAAGAATGTGCTTAAAAATCTTTCGCCATTCTATCCTGGACAGGAAGAAGAACTGAGAGCGGAACTTGACAAGGTGGAAACCCTTATCGCTTTCGCAGAGAAAAATCCGTCTCTTACAGAAAGACTCCGTGAAGTATTCATGGAAGTAAAGGACCCTGTAAGAACAGTAGAAAAGAGCGGTAAAACCGTTCTTTCACAGGTTGACCTCTATGAAGTGAAGCTCCTGCTTCTTCAGATGAGAGCAATCCTTCAGATTACTAGAGATCACAGGGCTGGAGACTACAGACTCCACTGCTGTACAGGTGATGCAAAAGGTGAAGAAAATGACACAACTGACCTTTCTGCATCAGTTCCAGAAGAATACATATTAGAAGATACAGAAGAGATTCTTGACATTCTTGATCCAAGAAAGGAAAGAATGAATACCTTCTATATCTATGATGAATTCAGTTCATCCCTTGCTGAACTTCGTGGAAGAAAGAGAGAAATCGAACTTTCCATAAGAAAGACACAGAAAGAGGCAAGAGAAGAGCTTAGAAAGAAATACGGTATTCAGCTTACACCAAAGTTTGATATCGTAATGTCCAGATCCCACAAGGATTATGAACTTGCAAAATCTCTTCCTGAACTGGAAATAACATCAGAAGACTACATGGGTGTTACCCTTGTTCTCAAACCAAATGAAGAAGTATTCCGCCTTACATCAGAAATGGAAAATGTGGAGCTTCAGATTGAAGAGGAAGAAGAAAGGGTAAGAGCGGATATCTCAAAGAAGATTTCGCTTTTCCGCGACCCGATATTAAGAAATACAGAAAGAATCGGAAAACTGGACTTTTCACTTTCTAAAGCACTGTTTTCCATAAAGCATAACCTGGTAAAGCCTGAAATCACAGATGAACACATGGTTCAGATTGTGGATGGAAGAAACATTCAGGTTGAAGAGGTGCTTAAGTCAAAAGGTAAGGAATATACACCTGTATCCATAGAATTAAAGGAAGGTGTAACAGTTATTACCGGAGCAAATATGGGTGGAAAGACAATATCCCTTAAGCTTTCAGGACAGATTCCTGTGCTTTCCCAGTACGGATTCTTCGTGCCTGCTGCTTCAGCAAAGGTAGGTCTTTCAAACTTCATTCAGATGCTGATTGGTGACTCCCAGTCAGTTGAGCGTGGACTTTCTTCCTTCGGTTCAGAAATGGAGGAATTAAAGGAGATTCTTGATCACGCAAAAGAAAGAAGCCTTATCCTGATTGATGAGATAGCATCAGGAACAAACCCATCGGAAGGAACAGCTCTTACAAAGAGCCTTGTAGACTATCTCATGACAAAACCGTATATTTCTCTTATTACGACTCACTTTGAGACTGTGACGGAAAGACCTGATGTTGTAAACATGCAGGTAACAGGTTTAAGCAATGTGGATTTCGACAGGCTTAACCGCGAGATCAGAAACAAGGGAAGACGTGAGAGGATTAATATAATAGCAAAATACATGGATTATCGTTTACGCAGAGTAGACGAAATGAAAATGGTACCAAAGGACGCTCTTAATATTGCAACTATGTTGGGACTCGATGTAGAAATAATAGAAGGAGCAAAAAAGTATATAAAATAAGGAGAAAACAGATGAAAAGCAAATTAAATCTCGACCCAAAGGTTGTTGACAGTGCACGTAATCACGCAAATAACATTGCGCACGACATGCAGGACTTCATCGATCGCCACACAACTGTTTCAACAGAAAGAACTGTTGCAAGACTTCTTGGTGTTGACGGCGTAGACGATGTTGACAACCCACTTCCAAACGTTCTTGTTGACCAGTTAAAAGAAGCAGGTGCTCTCCCTACAGGTGTAGCTTACATGCTCGGTAATGCTGTTTTAAAGACAGGCAAGACAACTCAGGAAATTGCTGAAGAAATCGGTGCAGGCAAGCTCGATATCACAAAGCTTCCACTCTGCTCAAAGGAAGAAGCTCTTGAAGCTCTTAAGCCATTCATCAAGAAGACATTCGCAAGAATCGATGAACAGAAGGCTAAGAGACAGGAAATGCTTTCAAGAATCGGTGAAGGAAGCGAACCATACCTCTACGTTATCGTAGCTACAGGTAACATTTACGAAGACGTTGTTCAGGCACAGGCTGCTGCTAGACAGGGTGCTGACATCATCGCCGTAATCAGAACTACAGCTCAGTCACTTCTTGACTATGTACCTTACGGACCAACAACTGAAGGTTTCGGTGGTACATATGCTACTCAGGAAAACTTCCGTATCATGAGAAAGGCTCTTGACGAAGTTTCAGAAGAAGTTGGAAGATACATCAGACTCTGCAACTACTCATCCGGTATGTGCATGCCAGAAATCGCTGCTATGGGTGCTCTTGAAAGACTTGACGTTATGTTAAACGACGCAATCTATGGTATCCTCTTCCGTGACATCAACATGCAGAGAACATTAGTTGACCAGTTCATGAGCCGTGTAATCATCGGATACTGCGGAATCATCTTCAACTCCGGTGAAGACAACTACCTCACAACTGACGACGCTATCGAATCAGCTCATACAGTAACTGCATCACAGTTCATCAACGAACAGTTCGCAGTACTTGCCAATATCCCTGAAGAACAGATGGGACTTGGACACGCATTCGAAATGGATCCATCAACAGAAGACGGATTCCTTCTTGAACTCTCACAGGCAATCATGGCTAGAGAAATCTTCCCTAAGGCAAGACTCAAGTACATGCCACCTACAAAGTTCATGACTGGTAACATCTTCCGTGGTCACATCCAGGATGCTTTATTCAACCTCGTTGCAATCTGGTCAGGTCAGTCACTTCAGCTTCTTGGTATGCTTACAGAAGCTATTCACACTCCACATATGCACGACAGATATCTCTCAATTGAAAACGCTCAGTACGTATTCAACAACTGTAAGCATATCGGTGACGAAGTAGAATTCAAGAAGGATGGTATCATCCAGAAGAGAGCTCAGGAAGTTCTCGGTAAGGCTGACGCACTCCTTGCTGAAGTTGAAAAGGACGGATTATTCAAGACAATTGAGCTTGGTAAGTTTGGTGGAGTTAAGCGTCCATATGATGGTGGACACGGTCTTGAAGGCGTATGCACAAAGAACGAAAACTACTTCAACCCATTTATCGAAATGTTCATGAATCACTAATTAAGGGGAGGTAGAAGAAATGTCAGAAATGAAGACTGCAACAACTGTTGCTGATTTAACAAAAGTAAAGCCATACGGCGATACATTAAATGACGGAAAAATGGAATTAGCATTTACTCTTCCTGTACCTTATGGTGAAGAAGCAGAAGAATGTGCTAAGCAGTATGTAAAGAAGCTTGGTTTCGAAGAACCAAACGTAACATACTACAAGGAACTTACACCTGGATATACTTTCTTCGTAGTATACGGTTCAGCTCAGGCTACAATCGACTATACTCAGATCAAGGTTCCAAAGGTAGAAGGCGAAGTTATGGACAGAGTTGCCTGCGGTGAATGGATCGGCGAAAACATCGGCCGTGACATCACAGTTGTAGGTGCTTCCATCGAATCAGACGCTCACACAGTAGGTATCGACGCTATCATTCAGATGAAGGGCTTCCATGGTCACTTCGGTCTTGAAAGATTCAAGAACGTTGTTCCTTACAACATGGGTTCACAGGTTCCTTGCGAAGAACTTATCGCAAAGGCTAAGGAAGTTAACGCTGATGCTATCCTTGTATCACAGACAGTAACTCAGAAGGATATCCACATCATGAACCTTACAAAGATGGTAGAACTTCTTGAAGCTGAAGGTTTAAGAGACAAGGTAATCCTTACTTGTGGTGGTCCACGTATCTCCCATGAACTTGCTCAGGAATTAGGATATGATGCAGGATTCGGTCCTGGAAAGTATGCTGAACACGTAATGAGCTTCATCATGCAGGAAGTAAAGAACCGTGGATGGGAAAACAAGGCAAACATTGCTGATAGATAATAATTGTATAACAATTAAAACTTGATATTGAATACATCGTGTGTTATATTTTTAACATACGATGTATTATTGTTTTTAATAATATTTAATATTTTGCAAAATATTTAAAAAAGGAAAGGTGACTAAGGCAATGATTAATAAAATTATCACTGCAGAGCAGGCCGTTGCTGAATTAAAGGACGGCATGACAATCATGGTTGGTGGATTCCTTGCTACAGGTTCTCCAGAAATCATCATGGATGCAATCGTTGAAAAGGGCGTTAAGGACTTAACAGTTATCGCTAACGATGGTGGACTTGCTGAAGGACAGCCAGCAGGCGAATTCGCAGGTAAGAGCCCAAGAGGAGTTGGTAAGCTCCTTGCTAACCATCAGGTTAAGCACATTATCGCTTCTCACATTGGTGTAAACCCAAGAATCAATGAACAGGTTGCAGAAGGAACTCTTACATACACACTTGTTCCACAGGGAACACTTGCTGAAAAAATCAGAGCAGCTGCATACGGACTTGGTGGAGTTCTCACTCCAACAGGAGTTCATACTTTAATGGAAACTGAATTGGACGAATTAGGAAGAGAAAAGAAAGTTGTTGAAATCAAAGACATCGGAAATGCTGTTTCTTACAACCCAGAAAATCCATCTGACAAAAAAGTTATCAATCTTCCAAAATCAAACGTTTTGCAGTTCGTTCTCGAAGGTGGCACAGTAGTTTCTGCTCGTCCATCTGGAACAGAACCAAAAATCAAGTTCTACATCAACGCTCGTACAGAAGTTGGTGGAGCAAAATGTGATGGTTGTCTTGCTGCAACAAAGAAAGATTCTACTGCTGCTTGTGATGCAATCGTTGCTGACATTAACTCAATTTTGGACGCTGCAAAATAAGTTGTAAGTAAAAGTTACTAATTTATTTTTATCACACGGATTTGTTTATCTTTATGAGGTGGGCAAATCCGTTTTTTTATAGCCTACAAAAGTTCTTTCTTCAATCATTTTGTCAAATTCGTCTTTTTCTGCTACACTTTTGTTCATGATTCAAGAAGTAACAAACTATCATTTAATTGGGGATTATACCTCTTATAAAAAGATTTACGATGAAGGTCACACATTCGTGGCATTTGATACAGAAACTACAGGATTAAGTGCAGAAAAAGAACGTGTTATAGAAATAGGTGCTGTAAAATTTAATAAAAATGGAATTATAGAAAAATTTGGAACACTTATAAATCCAGAAAAGTATATTTCTCCACAAATTACACAAATAACAAACATAACAAATCAAATGCTTGACGGACAACCAACAGCAAAAGAAGTT
>JAKSSM010000066.1 GCA_024403065.1 Clostridia bacterium
TCTTTACAACATTGATCTTGTCGTTAATCTTATACTGAGGGAAAAAGCCCTTGATTTCTCTTTTGTATAATTCAAGAAGATATACAAACATCGGATCGTCAAGTTTCATATCAACAATTGTATAGTATCTTCCCTGTGAAATTGGCTTCATCATCTTTCTGAAGTTGATGAACATAAGGCAGGACATAAGAATAATTACAGGAACAATGTTGGCAATAATTCCATATACAAGGAAAATTCCTGCGCCTATTACGTTATAGAGACGGTATCTTTTGATTGATGTGTAGGTACTCGCAAAGATAATAACAAGAGCACCAGCATAACCGATAAAATCAAACCAGTTCATATATTAAACCTCCAATATAAATATATCTGTTAGAATATTAACATTTTTTGCTTCTTTTTACAATAAAGTTGATGAGTAAAATGTTTACAATACCAACAATAATCCAGAGAACATAGTGGTAGAAATATGTATTTGTGAAATCATAGAGATATCCCATAAACATAAGTCCAAAGGCACCAATTGTATTACTGATAAAGTTTACAAAAGAATATGCCTTGTTGTATTCCCTGCCTGGATATACATGCTTTACAACAAGTACGTTACCAACTGAACTTGCAGCATATATTGAACCAAAGAGAAATGCACCGCCAATCTGAAGAGCTGGTGTCTTTGAGAACATAAGAATTACAAGTGACACGATATTGATACTGAAGAAAAGTGTTACAGCCTTCTTTGCACCAAATCTGTCTGAAATTGTTCCTATGCAGAGCTTAGCAAGAATGTTACCAATCATAGCACTGGAAACCATCAAAGCACCTGATGCACTGTCTAGTCCAAGTGAATATGCATAAGATGGTAAAAACTGCGTGAAATTGGAAATTAGAGTGCTTCCAACGGCATATAAAACAAGGAGTGCAATGATAGGCTGAAGATATGACACCTTCTTTGTATCCTCTGCTAAAATTACTTCCTTTTCTTCATATCCGTATGGCTTCATTCCATCATTTTCAGGAAGGAATGAATATGGAAGAAGAATTGCAGGAAGGTCAAATACAATAATAAGAACACCTGCAACAATATATGCTACATGATAATTCTGATTTGTAATTATGCTTGAAAAGACTGGTGAAAGTATAGCTCCAGCAATACCACTGAAACTCATCATAATTGAAATCATTGTTCCATGCTTCTTGTTAAACCAGTTGTTGATAAGAATTGAGCAGACAACAACACCAAAGCATCCAAGACCAAAACCTCTTAAAGCACCAAGAATATAGAATGCCATAAGTGAATCTGCAAAGGACATGAGGATCAGTGATCCACCAGTTGCAAGTGTACCAACAATAAGTACAGGCTTGAAACTTTTTGAATTAAGGAATCTTGGAACAAAAAGTGCAACAACACCACACATAAGATTACTGATTGTTGCGTGTGTAGCAAGGTCCCCTCTTAAAACATTAAGACTTGCACATACAGGTTCATAGAAAACAGTATATGCATTAAGACAGATACCCATATTTGCTGCCATAAGGGCGCAGCATGAAATGAGTACATACCAGTATTTTCTGTTCATATAAGTTTATCTCCTTTATCAACAGAGTTATCACTGTAACTCCATTGATAAAGGAACCACATAAGTGGTTCCTTATACAATCTGATATTATTCGTTAGAATTATTCAACGATATCCCATTCCCAGAAATTGTCTGAGCACTGAGCTGATAATTCAGGTCTTACGTTAGCAAGTCTCTTAGCTACTGCTGTGTAAGCATATGACTGAGCAACTGGAACGATTAAAGCGTTATCATACATATACTGCTGATATTCCATAACGATCTTTAACTGTTCAGCCTTGTCAGTTGTAGCATTGTACTTAGCTTCTAATTCTTCATAGTATGGGTCCATGTTGTGAGTACATGAAGTACCAGCAAGTGTACCTGAAATGTAAGCGTTATAAGCGAAGTACCATGGGTTCATAACAGGAGCTCCCTGACCAGTGATCATGTGGCAAGTACCCTTCTGTGAGTTACCATATAAAGCACCAACTGAAACTGTCTGTACTTCAACCTTCATGCCGATAGCCTGTAAGTCAGCCTGTACCATAGCAGCGAACTGTTCTCTTAAACCAGCAGCGCAGTTGAATACTAATGTTTCGTTCATATCCCAACCTGACTTAGCAAGTAAAGCCTTAGCAGCTTCTGGATCATATCTGTTTGGAAGGTCATTGTTGTAGAGTTCTGTTCCGAATACCTCGATTGATTCTACAGGAACTGCTCCCTTGCCCCAAAGAGCCTCAACGATAGCAGCCTTGTTAACAGCCATATCCATAGCAAGACGAACGTCCTTGTTAACTGTCTGGTTGTTGATCATAAGGAAGAATGATGAAGCTGGATCTTCTGATACAGTTACATTGATTTTATCATCTTCCTGTAATGCTGAACCCTGCTTAGCATCTACTGCTGGGTAAACATAGTCTACTGAACCAGCCATCATAGATGAAGCGAAGTTTGTAGCACTTAAGAATTCGATAACAAGCTTATCAAGCTTTGGAGTACCTAAGTGATAATCCTTGTTAGGAATTAATGTAAGTGATGAGTTAACGATGTGTTCCTGAACTGAGAATGGACCTGAACATACTGGGTTGTTCCAGAAATCACTTGAAGCAATTTCCTTACCTGACTTGCCTTCGAATGAAGCTTCAGGTAATACATACCAGTAGCAGTTATAAGTGTTGAGGAAGCTATCAAGGTTCATAGGTGTCTTTAATGCTACTTCTAATGTGTAGTCATCAAGAGCCTTAACACCGAATTCTTCATCAGCCTTTAAGAGACCAACTTCGTCAGTACCCTTAAATAATACTGTGAGCTTTGTGTAGTCTACTGAGAAATCAGCATCAGCAATAAGCTTAGCACTGAATACCCAGTCGGAAGCCTTTACAGGAGTTCCGTTGGAGAATGTAGCCTTTTCATCAAGCTTGAATGTGTAAACGGAGTTGTCTTCGTTTGCCTTCCATTCCTTAGCTCCTCTTGGTTCGAAACCATTTCCAGTTACAACTACAAGTGAGTCATACATTGATGCCCATACGATTGGTCCATAGTAACCAGTTTCAGCAAAGTGACCTGGCTGTAAAGTATTCCAGCCACCTGCCATAGCGTATGTAGCAACCTTTTCTGCTGGCTTTTCTTCTTTTGATCCACATGCAAACATTGAGAAGACCATAAGAAGGGCCAGTAAAACAACAATTACTTTTTTCATTTTTTTCGCCTTTCTTAATTAAAATATAAAATATAAAAAACATATTTAAAAAGAATGAGAAATCATTCTTTTATGACAATTAGTCAAGATTGCAGCATGCAACCATGTGTCCGTTTCCATCAATATCTTCGAGTGCAGGAATCTTTTCATCGCATCTAGCACAGTACTTTGTGCATCTTGTCTTGAAAGGACATCCCTGTGGAGGATTGATTGGGGATGGAACATCTCCCTGAAGAATGATACGGTTTCTCTTCTGGTCAACATCAGGAATTGGAATAGCTGAAAGAAGAGCCTGTGTATATGGATGAACTGGATTCTTGAAGAGTTCATCACTCTCTGCTATTTCAACAATATGACCAAGATACATAACAGCAATTCTGTCACATACATACTTAACAGTACTTAAGTCGTGAGAAATGAAGAGGTATGCAACCTGTGATTCATCCTGCATGTCCTTCATAAGGTTGAGAACCTGAGCACGTACAGATACGTCAAGTGCTGATACTGGTTCGTCACATACTACGAAAGATGGGTTTGAAATCATTGCTCTTGCAATAACTACTCTCTGTCTCTGACCGCCTGACATTTCATGTGGAAGCTTGTAAAGGTATTCGGTACTTAAACCAACCTTCTTGAGCATTTCACATACCATATCAATTCTGTCTTTCTTTTCACCGAGATTGAATGTATTAAGCGGAGACATAACAATGTCACCGATTGTCATACGTGGGTTAAGTGATGCATATGGATCCTGGAAGATCATCTGCATGTTTTTTCTGATATTACGCATCTGCTTGAAATTATAGTTTGTAATGTCTGTACCATCAAATACTACTTTACCTTCAGTAATATCATAGAGTTTAAGTACAGTTCTTCCAAGTGTGGACTTACCACATCCTGATTCTCCTACAAGTCCGAGTACTTCACCTCTGTTAAGAGTAAAGCTTACATTGTCAACAGCTTTTAAAACCTGCTTTCCTGCACCGTATTTACGCTTTACCTTGAAGTGCTTCTTAAGATATTCAACTCTAAGGAGTTCCTGATTATTTTCACTCATTTATTTATCCTCCTTAGCTTTAAGATTACCTGCGAAATGACATCTTACTTCTCTTGTACCAACTTTCTTTAATGCTGGTGATTCAGTTCTGCAGAGGTCCTGACAGTAATGACATCTGTCTGCGAATCTGCATCCTACTTTTGGCATGTTCTTAAGTGTAGGAACAGTACCATCTATTGTAAGAAGTCTTTCAGTATTCTGATTGAGTTTTGGAATTGAATCAAGAAGACCGATTGTATATGGATGCATAGGATTATGGAATATTTCCTTTACATCATCATGTTCAACAACTTCTCCTGCATACATTACCATAACTTCATCTGTTACTTCAGCAACAACACCCATATCATGAGTGATAAGGATGATTGAAGTCTTTGTATCCTCTTTAAGCTTATTCATAAGTTCAAGAATCTGAGCCTGAATAGTAACGTCAAGAGCTGTAGTTGGTTCGTCAGCAATTAGAACTTCAGGGTTACATACAAGAGCCATGGCAATCATAACTCTCTGTCTCATACCACCAGAAAGCTGATGAGGATATTCCTTCATTCTCTTTCTTGCTTCAGGGATACCAACCTTTTCAAGCATTTCAACACATGTTTCAAATGCATCTTTTTTGGAAATTTTCTGATGGGACTGAACCATCTCAATAAGCTGTTTACCAATTGTATAAACTGGGTTAAGGCTTGTCATAGGTTCCTGGAAGATCATTGAGATACGGTTACCTCTAACCTTCTGGAATTCCTTGTCTGAAAGTGTTGTAAGTTCTTCATCATCAAGCTTGATGCTTGTGCAGTCATCAACGATAGTGTTGATTTTTGGAAGAAGTCTCATAATTGATGTTGCAGATACTGATTTTCCGCATCCGGATTCACCTACAATACCAAGAGTCCTACCTTTTCCAAGTTTGAAGCTTACTTCATGAACTGCATTGACTCTTTCGCCATCCATGATGAAATCGACTTTTAAGTTTTTTACTTCTAATATAGAGTTTTCCATATCTTTCTCCTATCGTTTCATCTTTGGATCGAGAGCATCTCTGATACCCTCACCTACGAAGTTAATACATACTACAGTGATAATAAGGCAGACACCAGCAGGAATCCATTCCCATGGATATGCACGAAGTACTACGATGTTCTGCGCATTATATACAATGTTTCCCCAGGATGCCATTGGTGTCTTAACACCGCAGCCAAGGAAACTTAATGATGATTCTGTGATCATGTCTGAAGATACCATGAAAGCCATACTCATCCAGAGTGGTGCAATGGAGTTAGGAAGTATGTACTTTAAGATAATCTTGAATGGGCTGATACCTTCTGCCTTTGCAGCTTCAACATATTCCATCTTTCTTACTGAAAGAACCTTACCATAAACAAGTCTTGCTGGCTGTGGCCAGTGAAGAAGACCGATAAGTACAATAAGTATAGGAATTGATGAACCAAAGATAGCAGCTGCTACGATTGTAAGAATCATTGATGGGAATGACATGAAGATATCTGCTGTTCTCATAATGACTGCTTCAGCTGTACCTCTGTAGTAACCAGCAATAAGTCCAAGAGGAAGTCCAATAAGTACGGAAACGGCACATGCTGCAAATCCTACAAGGAGTGATGTTCTTCCACCGTAGACAACACGGGAGAACATGTCTCTGCCAATGGTATCTGTACCAAATAAATGTTCAGCACCAGGTGCCGCATCATATGATGTAGTACATGTATATGGATCAAGATTAAGAACCAGTGGTAATAAAATTACTGCGAGAATTTCAATGATAATAATGAAAAGGCTTATCATTGCAAGTCTGTGCTTTATAAACTTTTTATAGAATTCTTTGAAAGCCGATGGCTTCTTTACTTTTTCATTCATATTTACACCACCTTATGCTTCTGCTGCGATTCTAGGATCAAGGTATGCATAAACAACGTCCAATACGATGTTTACTATAAGTACTACGATACTGATAAGTACTGTGATACCCATGATCATGTTATAGTCAAATGTATTTACTGCATTTACCATAAGTGAGCCAATTCCAGGCCAAGCAAAGATCTGCTCTGTTACTACTGAACCACCTACGATATATGGAACTGAAAGACCAATCTGAGTTACGATTGGAATAAGCGCGTTACGAAGAGCATGTTTGATTGTAACTGCCCATTCGCTGATACCCTTTGATCTTGCAGTCTTGATGTAATCTTCGTTAATGCTTTCAAGCATTGCACCTCTTGTCTGCTTGATATATCCACCAATGGACTGCATTGATACGATAATAGCAGGAAGAATAAGATGCTTTACAAGGTTTGCAAGGTCCTTTGCGCCAGAACCATACATACCACTGGCTGGCAGCCATTTAAGCTTTACTGCGAAGATATAAATCATAACAAGTGCGATAAAGAAACTTGGCATTGAGCTTCCTATGAAAGCAAATACTGATGAAACCTTATCCCAGATTGAATATGGCTTGTATGCTGACATGATACCAAGGAATACACCAATAATTATGGAGAAAACAAGTGCTGTACATGATAAAGTAAGTGAAGCACCGATTCTCTGTCCGATAATTGTTGCAACTGGAACGTTTGTTGAAGTTGAAACACCAAGGTCTCCCTGGAAAATACCCATAAGCCAGATAAAATATCTGACAAGAACAGGCTTGTCAAGGCCATATGCTTCCTTAAGTGCCTGAAGCTGTTCAGCATTAAGTCCTGCTGATGAAGCAATGATATCAATAGGGCTTCCAGGTGCCATATTGGAAAGCATAAATACTATAAAGGTAATACCAATAAAGATTGGAATTGCCTGTATTACTCTTTTAATAACGTATCTACCCATACATTATCCTCCAAATTACTAAAACTAAAGATTTTCTTTTACTCCACAATATTCGAGAATATATGTAGTAAGGAATTCACAAGCAATATCCATATATGCTTCGTCAACCATCATACGTGCATTGTGGCCGTTTGTATATTTGCCATCCTTTGCAGCACCGATATTTACTACAACACCAGGACACTTTTTCTGAATAAATGCATAGTCATCACCGAAAAGACCAGCAGGAGTTCTTACAATCTTGTCTTCTCCATAAAGTCTTGCAATGAGTTCCATAGCATGATCTGTCATCTTGTCATCGTTGATCATTGGAGTACCTTCTCCTTTATAGTCAACAACAACTTCAGCACCATATGCATGTGCAATGCCTTCACAGATATCTGTAATCTTCTTTGAAAGAATTTCATCATATCTGTCATCAAAGTATCTTGCATTTGCTTCAATATGGCATGTTTCAGGAATGATGTTTTCCTTTGTTCCAGACTGAATTACTGTTGGTGAGAATACAACGAATTCATTTCTTGGAATTTCATAAGCTGTAATATATGAAATTGCATCAACAATCTTGGCACCGATTATTGCTGCATTTACACCAGTATCAGGTCTTGATGAATGAGCACCTTTACCCTTTACATCAATTCTTACGGAACCAACTTTTGCGCATCTTACGCCATAGTTGCAGAGGAATACACCTGTATCACGGTCAACTGCAACATGGCTCATGATTGAATTGTCGCAGTCATCAAGAAGTCCGGATTCAAGAGCATGAAGTGCTCCAAACATTGTTTCTTCAGCTTCCTGGAAAAGAATCTTTGCATTTCCATGCATTTCTTCTTTTCTGTCATTAAGAATAAGTGCAACTGCAAGTCCAACTGCACCATGTGTGTCATGACCACATGCATGCATAACACCTTTAACCTTGCTTGAGAAAGGAAGTCCTGTTTCTTCTTCAATTGGAAGAGCATCATAGTCAGCTCTTAAAACAATTGTCTTTCCAGGATGACCACCTTTTACTGTAGCAACGATACTTCTCTTTGAAGGTGTAAGTTCGTAGGGAATACCAGCTTTTTCAAGATGTTCACAGATATATTTGCATGTTTCATATTCATGTTCGCTTAATTCAGGATTTTCATGAAGATGTCTTCTTACCTGAATCATCTCGTCACGATATTTTTCAATTCCTTCTTTTACTGTCATTTTATCTCCTAATCTGCCATATTGAGGTCTGGCATAACATCTGCTGGGATTGGACATGAATATGGATATTCACTTAAATGTCCATCAAGTTCTTTTCTTGCTGCTGCAAGAAGTTCCTTGTCGCTTAAAGCTTCAAGAAGACAAAGTGCAATAGTTTTTGCCGCACAGATCATACCCTTCTGACCGATAGATGAACCTGAGCATACAGTCTGCTGCCATGAATGGTTACCTGTACCAACAGGC
>JAKSSM010000067.1 GCA_024403065.1 Clostridia bacterium
TATTGCGCAAAGTTTGCATTTTAAAAGCCGATGGAAATCATCGGCTTTTTATGTGCTATTTTCCGAACAGGTCACTATGACTGCCTGTTCTGGTTAATGTAAGTACCAGAACATCGTCTTCAATTCTGTAGATTAAAAGCCAGTCTGGAAGAATGTGACACTCACGATGTCCAATCCAATTCCCTGTCAGAGAATGGTCTCTGTTTTTTTCGGGAAGCTCTTGTCCCATAGAAAGCATCAAGATAATATCCTCTAACAATTCGATTTTTAGCCCTCTTTTAATTGCAAGTTTGAAATCTTTTCTGAATTGCGTGGTCACCTTTACAGTATACTTGGTTTTGATCATGCTTTAAGGTCAGCGAAGAGTTCCTCAAGGTCAGTGTATCCTTTAGCAGATGGATCTTTCGCAATCCTTTCTGCCTCCAACATTGCGGCGACTGTCTCTTTAGTAGGCTGCTTTAAAGAAATATCAAAAGGAATTCTTCCTTCTCGAAGTGACTGACGTACAAAAATGTTAAATGCAGTTGAGATATTCATACCAAGTTCGGCAAACAGAACATCTGCTTTTGCTTTTAGATCTGCATCCATTCGTATGCTGATATTAGTTGTAGTATTAGCCATAAATCCAACCTCCTTTATATTTATTATGTGCATTATACAGCATTTGCACGAATATTGCAATGCAATGAGTGAAAAAAGAGGGGAAATTGTCTTAATATGTCTTGAAAGCGGTTGTTGAGATTTAGTGCTTCGGATGATATAATACGACCATAGTTCGCAACTGAAAAAATGCAAACGTATTTTTTCAGTTGCGAAGTAAAAGTAATTGGTATATTCAGTGACATTTTTAGAAAGGCAGAATATGAAAAAAAGACCGATTCTAAAAAACAGAACATTTCTCTATCTTACAGAATTCTATTCTGGAATGTCTGTAATGGCAGTTGAACTTGGAGCAAGCAGACTTCTTGCTCCATACTTCAGCTCATCTCAGATTGTATGGACAATCATTATTGGTACGATTATGATTGCCATGGCTCTTGGTAATATCTATGGCGGAAGAAGTGCAGATAAGGATCCTTCTCCTGACCGTCTCTACAGAAGAATCATGATAGCATCCATTTGGATTGCACTTATTCCTGTTGTTGGAAAGTATATAATCCTGGGAATATCAGCCGTTCTTGTATTTACAATCAACAGTAACTTCCTTATACTTGCAGGATTTGTGACATGTATGGTTGTATTCGTATTTCCACTTTTCCTTCTTGGAACAGTAACACCATCTCTTGTCAAGTTTACAGTAGACAGCCTCGATGATAACGGAAAACTTGTGGGAAATCTCAATGCATCAAATACAATCGGAAGTATTATTGGTACTTTCGTTCCAACATTCATTTCAATTCCTGCAGTGGGAACTTCAATTACATTCCTCATATTCTCCGGAATTCTTCTTGCACTCACTGTCTGTTATTTCATGAGTGGTAAGGAAAATTTTCCTGTAGCCAAGGGGTTCAGGGCTAGTATAGCAATATTCCTCATATGCGTTCTTCTTGGCCACAGTTCAAGTTTTGCCTTCTGGCAGGACAATCTTACATATGAGGGTGAATCCATTTACAACTATCTTCAGGTATATGAGGATGATAAAGAGGTAGTCCTTTCCACAAACGTTCTTTTCGGTGTTCAGTCTGTCTACAGAAAAGAAAAGGGACTTACTGGTATGTACTATGACTATGCCATGGCTGCAAACTATATGGCAGGCATAAATGAAAAGGAAGATTTTGATATCCTTATTCTTGGAAATGGTACAGGAACATTCGCAACACAGTGCAAGAGATATTTCAGAAATGTAAATATCACTGGTGTTGAAATAGATCAGAAGATTACAGATCTTGCAGTAAAATACTTTGAACTTCCAAAAGACGTTCCGGTATATACATACGATGGAAGAGCATTTCTGAATGCTGATAAGGAAAAGTATGATGTAATCATGGTAGATGCCTATCAGGATATCACTATTCCTTTCCAGATGTCTTCAGTTGAGTTCTTTACTCTTGTAAAGGATCATCTTAAAGATGATGGAGTAATGGTTGTAAACATGAACATGAAGAGCAGCGCGGAAGGTAATATCAATGACTACCTTGCTGATACCATCGGTAATGTTTTTCCATTTATCTATACTGCTGATGTGCAGGGTATGACAAACAGAGAACTTTTTGCAGGAAACAATCCTGATATGTTAAGCCGTCTCAAGATAAACAATCAGAAAGAAACAGACATGGTACTTAAAAATATGATAAATACCATTGATGGAAGACTTGAAAAATATGTAAAAGGGGACTATCTGATGACAGATGACAAAGCTCCTGTAGAACTCCTTGGAGTAAAGATGATAGATGAACTTATCATTGATGAAGTTGAATACTACAAGGGAATCTTCAGAGAAGAAGGTCTTAAAGGTCTTATTGAAAGATTCAAATAGTGAAAAAATAGTGTAAAAAATACTCTCTTTCTGGTATAGCAACAACTGAAAGAGAGTTTTTTTATGATCAAAGCAACTTTGACCAATGAAATCCTTAAATATATCATTGAAATGATAAATTAGAGTGAAATAGGTCAGCATAAGTGAATTATGCCCACCATTTGGCGGGCATAATCATCTGGATTCTACCTATTTTGATTCAATGAAGAATTTTGACATTTATGGCAAAAATCTTCATTAATAACAAAACAGCGTACTTTGATCTTTGATTGTCGAGTTACGCTGCTTTATTTAAAATGTTAGTTCATATTATTATTGTCTTAACAAATAATGCGTTAGATGCAAGGACGCATAGCCTAATCAATATCAGTTATTGTCCAGTCATATGCTGAAACTTCGATTTCTGAACCACAGTATGGACATTTAGTTTCTTTATATCCGTTGTAGCTTCCACCGCAGTTCTTGCATTTGAACTGTGAGATGGAGAAGTCATAGTCTGTTGGGATGCTTAAATCCTTTTCCATCTTTAAAAGAACTGTATCATCTCTTTTTATAACCTTGCCATTTACATAGTGGAGACATGACATGAAAAGGTCCATATCCAGTTTAAGAACTCCATCCTTTATTTCATATTTTCTGAATTTGATTCCGCCACGGAATGCTGCATCAAGTACATCAGTATAACGGTCTACCTTCTTTCCTTTGAAGAATGGAAGGAGAGTATTGTCATCTGAGAACATTATCATTCTCACATATGAAACAGTCTTGAAGACAAAGTAGTCCATATCAAAGTCAGGGTCAATTTCCTTCATTTTCTTTTTGAACTCATTCATGCTCTTGAGCATTGGAAGCATAGTGACTGACCTTCCTGCTTCAAAGAACAGTTTTCCAAGTTTTTTGAAAGCCCAGATTGAGTATCCGAGAAGAACAGCAATTACTACAGCTAAAAACAGCTGGAATATGAATTCGATAATATTTCCACCATTGAAAAGGATGAAGAGAAGAAGGACAAGTTCAATACCAAATACTATGAGCATATTTTTAAGAATATCTTTCTTAAGTTCTCCTTCTGTAGCTGATGGATCATACTGTGAGAAGTAGTAGCTTACCTTTGGGAAGAGTTCTGAGATTCTGAATCTTGTTCCGCAGTAGCTGCAGCCTTCCTGAAGTTCATTTACAGTTGATACTGCTCCGCAGTTTGGACAGCAGTAAGGAGTTGTTCCATCTTCTGTGTAGTTAAGGCTGTCTGTCACATATGTATAGAAACTTTCATTTTCTTTTTTCCCGTACAGCTTTTTGCCGTCTCTTGAAACAGTTGTTTCAGCAGATGTAGTCTTTACATTTGTTGTATGAACATAGTGTCTTGAATGCTTTATTCTTACATCACTTCCTGATGCCATAAGGCCACGTTCTGTGTATTCTTTTTTTAGATCAAGTCCAAAGTTTTTGAGTCTTCCTTTTTCAAGAGAAAGCATTTCCTTTACATCACGGTCAGCATTTTTTACTTCATTCTGACCATTCATGTAGCTCTTCATAAACTGAGAACTGATTACGCCTGCTGCAGTATTTTCGTTCATCCTGTTCCTCCCATAAAATACTGGTTAAATATCACCGAAAGTATATCACAAAAAAACGCATGTTTGGCACATGCGTCTAAAACTATTTTTCAATTTTCCCTATGATATAGAATGCTGCTATGTCAAGTACTACACATGGAATAACTACATGGTAAAGGCCAAGCGCCATAAGGTGTGGACCAATGAGGTCCGCTATTGCTCTTGCAACTGCAAGGGCCGTTCCAACAAGACCAAGAGCGGCTGCTCTTGCTTCTGGTACTATCTGAACTGTAAGTGGTACACAGCAGATGTATATGTACTCAGTTGAAACGAAGAAGAGGAAAAGTCCAAGGGATGCTCCAATCTGAGTAGAACCAAGAAGTGGAAGGAGCAGTGCAAAAACTGATCCTACTATCAGTCCTCCACGTACAAGTGAGAGCCTCTTAAACTTATCTGAAAGAAGTATTGAAAGACCCTCTCCAGAAAGTTCTGCAAATCCTATGACAAAGGATGACATGCCAAGGGACATTACCTGAGCATTGAATGCATCTTCAAGCCATGTGCTGAATGTAACAAGTACAAGTTCAGCTGGCATTACGATAAGAAGATGAAGTATGAGTACAAGGACTGCCTTTCTGTCTTTAAATACAAGAAGGAGAAGACTTAAGGTAGTTGCTTTCTTTTCTTCCTGTACTTTTATAATTGGTTCCTCTTTTATTGATACCATGAGCCATATTGTGAGTGCTGCAAAAAGAATGAGAAGCACTACAAACGGGCTTATCCATCCGAACTTCAGAATGAAGATGGATGTGATTGGCATTCCAATAATAAAGGATGTGGACCATCCAAGTTCAAGTACACTTACAATTCTTCCTGCACGCTCTGGTGTTTCAGTATCTGCTACATATGCCTGAATCGAAGACATGGCAGCGAAACATCCGATTGATCCTGTGCACATGGTGACTACAAGTGTAAGGAATGTAGGATTGAGTATAAATACTGCGAGTCCTGCCATAATCAGAAACATGCATCCGATGATTACAGGTTTTCTTCCCTTCTTATCTGCAATTGATGAGATAAATGGACAGATGTTGCTTATTATAAACTTGAGTGATATTGCTGAACTTACATTTGCAACTGATGTTCCTACACCTTTTGCTATCTGTGAGATGAATGGATATACCATTCGGTTGTTCACATTGTAGGCAAATCGTGCCAGGAAAAACAGTGGAATATTGGACTTGTTTTTCTTTTCTTTTTCCATATGATTATGTCTTTACTGAATGTGCTGATGTATTGAAAAACTGGTATAAATATTCTTGAAACAATAGAACAAAAATATCACAAACAGAAAATAAAGTCAAACATGATGGCGTTTTTGACAATAGATAATCAATTGTTTATACTATATGTAAATCTACAGCTTTTAACCAAAAGGAGGTACATATATGGAATACAAATATGAAATCACAAGAATGGTAAAGTATGAAGTTACAGTTGAAGCTGAAAGTGAAGAGGAAGCAATCGACAAGGCTCACGATGCATTTTTAAAGGATGAAGTAAAACATGTAGCAAGCAGCATCTCATTTGATCTCAAGAATGAGGAATAACCTGAAATATTATGTAGAGAAAAGCTCCCTTAAACAGTTCCAAGGGAGCTTTTTAAATTTGACATGATTATTCGTAGAAGAGTATAATTAAGCGCTAATACAAAAATTGCATAATGATTGTTACAGATATTAGTCATATTTAAAAGGAGAATCAGTTATGAAGAAAATACTGTCCGTTTTAATGGTACTTTTAATGGTTGTTTCATTTGCAGCCTGCTCCGGAAAGAAGGATACTGGAGAAAAATTCAACTGGGTAACATGTGAAAATGCAGCCGAAGCCTATGATAAAACAGGTACAGAACTCCGTTCTTTTTTAGGAGATAATGCAGTTTACCGCTATACTGATTATGGTGAAGCCGAAAAGCTTGTTGAAGCAGAATTTACTGACCTTAACACTGGTCTTGAATGGAGAATCCGTGATTATAAAGGGGCTTTTGGAAAGCCATTATCAAGGGAGCAGGCAAGTTCAGAAACAGGGGAAGCAGTAGCATTTGAAAAGGACAACTGCGGACAGCCTACATCTTCCGTATTACCAGGCAGTGACGTCTCAGTGGAGACACTGTATAGAACTACAGCAGATGGAAAATATGAATTAGTTATGATTACTAAGAATGAAAATGGATTCTATCTCTGGATGACAGTGCTTGACACTCCTGAAATGCCAGAACTTCCACTGTAGTCATGGCATCAAATTAACATACTGTTCAGGTCGAATTTGAATTTTAGATAAATTTGGAGGTATATAGGAACTGATATGATTATTTTTATAACAGTAGTTGTTTCAGTAGTAATTGGACTTTTCGTGGAGAGAATACTCTTCAAGAAATTCAAGGAAGGAAAGTCCAACAAGGAGTTTAAGACAAGTGAATATCTTCTTGGAGGTCTTGTGATTCAGACTGTAATAATTGTGCTCTCCTGTGTTATAGGTCTCTACATAAACGATATGGCAGTTGAACGCAGAGAGCTTGATGATGCAGTAACAAAAACTCAGAACATGGTTGAAATCTGCAATAGAGAAATCAGAAACAACAACAATTACATGTCAAAGTATACTTCAGGTGAAAAGAGCATTGAGTATTTCAAACTCAATGCGCATCTCAATCTGGATTACTACGACATAGTGCTCCTTGATACATCAGTTCAGAAATATATGGATGCAGAGGCATTCTACAATGCCTATGTTTACCACTCAAGAATCAAGCTTAATCTTGAAAATGCTTAAGCAGCAGAAAATGAAGAGGATTACCTTTACTATATCAAGTATGCCATGTACTATGAGGCAGCTATGGTTGATGCTCTTGAGATTGGAGTGGATTCCATGCTTAAAAACTTAAGCCATGATGAAGTAGTAGATGAATTCAAGAAAATGCTTGAAGAAAAAGAGGATGGCAAGGTAATAAAGTCATATTACGAACCAAAATACAAGGTAAAGAATTAGTTTATCTAAATCCAGTATATTTAAATCGTATTGCTTAAGACTGGGAGATTTAATATAATATGGAAGTCAGATATATCTTACATAAAATATGGTGAAAAGAATGAAAAAGATAAAATTTATTGCTGTACTCATTCTGATTACAGCACTTTTATTCGCAACAGCATGCGGATCAAATAATGATAATAAACCAGCTGATTCTGATCCACAGAATGGGAATCAGCAGACTGTTGATGAACACTATGCTGATGAGGATTTCATAAAGGATTTTGTAAGTGCACTCTGTGCTAGATGGGACTATAAATCAGATTACCAGTATGAAAGTGGTACACAAGACCATTTCAACTATTTTACAGAACTTGTTCAGATTGAACGTGATTATTTAGCTAAATACAGAACTGAGACTTTCAAGAATCCAGCTCTTGGAAAGCTTGCCAACGATTATCTCGATGGTCTTGATCAGCAGGATAAATCATTATCATATCTCATTGGCAGCTATGATACATATCGCAGTTTATGGAGTGAAGCAAGAGACAAGAGAGCAATCTGCATAAAGACAATTTATGATGAAATATCAGGATTTGAAGTTCCTGCAAAGTATGATGATATCCTTCACCACATGCTGACAGCTGCAAATGTTTCTCTTAATTCTGATGCTGTCTCAAAAATGCTTAATGCTCCAATTGCAAGTGGAGACTACAAATTAGACAAGTCATCACTTACAGTTAGCGTTACAAATACTGTAGGTTTTGAATTCAGAGATTTCGTTATCTATTCTGACTTATATAACGGAAGCAATTATGTATATTATGGAGATGTACGTATTGATTCCTGGAAACCAGGCGATGTATATGAATTCGTATTCAACCTTGATCCAAATGTAAAATTCGATCGTATTGAAATTACAACTGAATAAAATTTGAAATTAAAGCAAACACCTTATGGAGTATTTTCTATTCCATAAGGTGTTTTTTGGTGTTGTCATTTGAGCATTTCCTTTCTTTTTTATGCTCTCTGTCAACTTAAGAATGAAGTATCCCCTTAAGATTTGTCAAGGTAAATGCACAGTATCTTCGATTCGTGCATTTGAAATAAAATTTTTGTATATAGTTCAGAAGTACAAAATCAGAAATAAAGAGACGTTTGTGAATCTTTCAAGTTATCTTCTTGATAACATTTCGAATCTTACTTCATCCAGAAGCATTGTGAAGTATCTTACGGGTAAAACCAATTCACCTAGCCATAACACGATATCAAACTATATCAGTTATCTTTGCAAGGCATATGTTTTCTATGAGTTAAAAAGATTTGATTTAAGAGGGAAAAGATATCTTGCTACTGAACAGAAATATTACCTTGTTGACCATGCATTGAAGTATGCTATTCTTGGAACAAAGAACCAGGATTATGGCAGGTCTCTTGAGAACATAGTATATATGGAACTGTTAAGAAGAGGATATGAAGTGTATGTTGGTACACTGAACAAGAAGGAAGTTGA
>JAKSSM010000068.1 GCA_024403065.1 Clostridia bacterium
TTTCTGTAGGTGATATAGGGAAAGTAGCGGCCTCAATGGAAGGCTACAAGGTTTTTGACAGGCGTGGAAAACTTCTATTCAGATTTGAAACAAACCAGGAAAACTGGGAGAACATGGTTAGATACCTGAAGCATTATCAGAAACTGTAAAAAAGCAAGTAAAATGCCCAACGTGAGTTGGGCATATTTTTTATTTATGCATGATTGAATTGAGATGGATCAAATGGGAAGCCATTATCAAAACCTGGCTTTCCACCATTGTTGTCGGGACGATTATTTCCTCCAAAGCCATCAGGACGGTCATTTCCTCCGAAACCATCTGGTCTCATCATTCCCATTCCTCCACCGAACCCGGATGAACCTATAACAATTACCTGTCCACCATTTATTGTATTTCCTCTGTCAGAATCGAGCAGGCTGTCTGAACCGCTTGGAGTACCACCAGCGATAAGACCTCCGTTTACTACTATATATCCGTTTGAGTCAACTCCATCTCCTTCAGCACCGAGTCCTGCAAAGATGTGAAGAGTTCCATCATTCATTGTGAATACCGATACATTGTCTTCGTTTACATTTATTGCGTCATCCTGTGAGTACACATTGATGTATCCGCCATTAATTGTAAGGTGAAGTTCTGAACCCATTCCTTCAAAAGTTGTACTTGTTACATTAAGAATCCCTGAGCCATTCTTTTCACCATTAATGTTCATGGAAACATAACTGTAGAATGCGCCATCAATCTTAAGAAGTTTTTTCTGAACAGATGTACTGTCCTTCTTGTATGTAGGTTTCAGAAGTCTATAGATGTTTGCACCGGTAAAGCTGTTTACACTTCCATCGGCAAGAATGATATTAATACCTGCATCCTTTGTGTCAACTGTATTTGAGTATGTTTCCCTGTCTTCCCATGTGTTATCACATTCATATGCACTGTAGCATATGAATGCAGGTGCAACGGTACATGTAACATTACAGTTGTCAAGGATAAGAGTCACTTTTTTTGATTCATCTGTAAAGCATTCATCCTTATCACCCAGGTCAACCATTATCTGACCATTCCATGTGCCTGTAAGTACATATGTGCCTGGTTCTGTGATATGAAGAACAGGGTTACTGTATGCTTCATTTTTATCATGCATCATTTCCTTTGGAAGGGCATTACCAAGGACTGGAAGGGTAGAGAAGATGTAGTCTTTGAGGTTACTGTTCTCGTAGTAGTATACCCACTCGGTTTCTCCATCGTAGTTCATCTTTACGAACTTTGATTCATCAAGCATTGGATAGTACCAGATGTCTCTTGCAATGTAACATACTTCACTTGTCTTAGGCTCGGTTCCTTCATACCATGGTTCTTCCTTCGATGGATCAATATTCCATGTATAGTCGAAACTTTCAACTGCTTTTTCATTTACTGTTGCCTTGTCACCGGAAAGTACAATATATGTGGCATTTTCATAGTCTGCGTTTATTTCAGCTGTTGCAGGAATATCACTGTTTAATTCAGTCTTACCACATCCCGTAAATACCAGAGAAAGAATAAGGATAAGGGTAAGAAGATATGATGCTTTTTTCATTTTTATGGTCTCCTTTTTATTTTATACGTAATAGTAAGGTATGCCGGTGAATGTTTTTTGACTGAAATATGTAGATTAAATGAAAAACAGGCATCACATCTGTGATGCCTGCCATATTTTTCGATTATAACGCTATTTGATTACTCTTACACGGTTTACTCCGTCTATTGCTTCAAGCTTTCCTTTTATATCATCTGGAACATCGTTATTGAAGTCGAGAATTGTATATGCCACTGCTCCTCTTGCCTTGTTTACAAGGTTTTCAATGTTTAAGCCTGCAAGAGAAATTACTTCTGTAAACTGTCCAAGCATACCAACCTTGTTTTCATGGATGATTGTGATTCTGTCTCCGTCAGCTCTCTGGAAGGATACATCTGGAAGGTTTACGGAGTTTGCAATGTTACCGTTTTCGATATAGTCCATTGTCTGTCTTGCTGCCATTACAGCACAGTTTTCATCAGCTTCAGGTGTTCCTGCTCCAAGGTGTGGAGTGCAGAATACGTTATCAAGCTTCATCTGTCTTATAGTAGGGAAGTCAGTTGCATATGATTTGATCTTTCCGTTTTCAAGTGCTTCACATACTGCATCATCATCTACGATTGGACCTCTTGCGTAGTTGATGAGATATACTCCATCCTTCATCTTTGCAATTGCTTCTTTTCCAACCATTCCTTTTGTTGTGTCATTTAAAGGAGCATGGATACTTACTACATCACAGTTTTCATAGAGAGTATTTACATCTTCTACGAATTCACAGAACTGTCTGAGTTCTGTTACTCTTGCGTGTGGAAGATATGGATCATATCCATATACCTTCATACCAAGGTCATGACATGCTCTTGCCATACGTGAGCCTATGGCACCAACACCAACGATACCGATAGTCTTGCCGAGAATTTCTGGACCTCTGAACTGAGTTTTACCTTTTTCTACAGTCTTTCCTGCATCACTTTCATCTCCTGGAAGATTCTTTACCCACTGCATTGCCTGAAGACCGTTTCTCATTGTCATAATGATTGCGGCAATTGTAAGTTCCTTTACAGCATTGGCATTTCCTCCTGGGCAGTTGAATACGCAGATACCATCCTTTGTACATCTGTCTACCGGGATTGTATTTACACCTGCACCGATTCTTACGATACATTTAAGTTTGTCACCGAATACCATATCGTGGAGTGGTGTGGAATGTACAAGGATTCCATCAGGATTTTCTACATCTTCCTGAATTGTATAATAGTCTTTGAACTGCTTTCTTCCAGCTGGTGCTAATTTATCAATTAATTTAATGTTATACATATTGTACCTCCGTATATCTATCTGTTGTTCTTTTCAAATTCTTTCATTGTGTCAAGGAGTGTTTTTACGCCTTCCTTTGGCATTCCGTTATATATGCTTGCACGCATACCGCCTACGCTTCTGTGACCTTTTATGTTTATAATGCCTTTCATCTTGCATTCATCAAGGAATGCCTTTGTAAGGGCTTCATCTGGAAGCGTAAAGGTAACATTCATAATAGATCTGTCCTTTACTCTTACAGGGTTTGTGAAAAGTGCTGAATTATCAATAAAGTCATAGAGCATTTCAGCTTTTTCTTTATTGATTTCTTCCAGTGCTCTTACTCCTCCCATCTTCTCAACCCAGGAGAACATTTTACCTGCTGCATAGATTGAGTATGTAGGTGGTGTATTGTACATGGAATCATTGTCTGCAGCAACTTTGTATCTCATCATGACTGGAACTACAGGGTCTACTTCGAGTTCAAGAAGATTTTTCTTTATGATTACTACTGCAAGTCCTGATGGACCCATGTTCTTCTGTGCTCCTGCGTAGATCAGGTCATAGTCTTTTACATCAATCCATTTACCAAGTATTGCTGATGACCAGTCAGCAACAAGTGGTGTATCACCATGATCAAAAAGAGAATTGTATGATGTTCCGTAGATTGTGTTGTTTCCTGTTATATGAATGAATTTTGAACCAGGAGCAACAGTAATCTCATCTGGAATATATGAGAAGGTTTTATCCTTTGAACTTGCAGTAACTACTGCATTGCCCCATCTTGCACCTTCATCCTTTGCTTTTCCTGCAAACTGGCCTGTGTTTACATAGGTAAAGGTATCACCCTGTTTTGCAAGGTTCATTGGAACCATGGAGAACTGAGTTGTTGCTCCGCCCTGCATGAAGAGGATTTCATAGTCTTCTGGGATTTCCATAATTCTTCTTAAGGTGTCACGGGCTCCGAAGATGATTTCTTCAAAGTCTTTTGCTCTGTGACTCATCTCAAGTACAGAACAGCCTGATTCCTTATAGCAGAGGAATTCATCCTGCATTTCCTTTAATACTTCAAGTGGCATCTGGCTTGGTCCTGCTGAGAAGTTTAATTTTCTTTCCACCATTTTAGTTTCTCCTTCTAACAAAAAATCCGGAAGAAGCTGCTAGCTTTTTCCGGATGGTTTACTAAGTTTTTTACTTTTAAACTATCTGAATCACGCTGCAGCAAAACTATGCACCTTTGATGAGGAGCATGATGATGAGCATGATGAAGATGATGAAAGTAATAATTTTGTCATTTGTATAGAATACCTCTATTTGTGATTTTTATATATCATACTTCATTAAACTAAAGTGTGCAAGTGTTTTTTTACAGATTTTCAAGAATCCATGCGATTCCTTTTGCAAGACGCCTGGAAGAATCTGCAAAGTGACCTCCACTGTTCATTTCAAACTTGTTCTTAATGACATTGCTGTCCTTTGAAAGGATACTGTCCATTTCCTTTGTTTTAACACCTATAGTGGATACCACTGGGTGATTTACTTTTTCTTCCTTTCCACCAAGGGAGAGATATACAAGGGATTGGGATTTTATCTGATTCTCCTTTGCAAAATCAGTAAAACCATTAAACCAAAGAGAACCTGAACCGCATACAGCACCAGAAAATACAACAGTTCTGTAGAGCATGTAGAGAGCAAAGAGTCCTGCAAGAGAGTAACCGGTTGCAATTATCTCTCCTGAATATATCTTTTTCAGTTCCTCAACAATTGGGAGAATCTCTTTTATTGTCTCGTCTCCACCACCAGTAAAGGGGCTTGCTTCATCCATTCCAGGAGCACTCCATGGTGAATAGTCATGGTTCCAGTCCTCAGCCTTAAATACTGCAATATTAAAAGGTTTATCTGTAATATTCTTTATTTCTTCAATGAGGTGATCTTCGTTCTCTGTTTTCACTGAACGAAGAAGGAGAAAGAGTGGGGAAGTCTTGTCCCCGTTTTCGTAGATTGTGAAATCTTTCATATCTGTCCTTTAGTCATGAATTGATTTGTCATATTTTAAAACTGCATAGTATGTGGAACCAGTACTGTCAGTCATTTCGATTCCAATCTTTACTTTCTTTCCTGCAATTTTCTTTGCATCCTTTGGTGATACATCAAGAGGTGATACTGAAAGGAACTTTCTTTCAAAACCGATAGTACCGAGGATGTTATTAAGAATCGGACCTGGAGCATTTGTTTCTGGAGTGAAACCTCTGTAGCTTTCAAGATTCTCAAGGTCGATTTCAAAATGGTTCTGGGTAAATGAATCGTTTGGATACGGACATACAATCACAAGTGATACGTTGTCTTCTTTTACGATTAAGGAATATGAACCTGTTCCTGTATAATCATAGTCTCCTTTTACAGTTCCTGCTTCATTTCCGCAGGAAGCAAGAGAGAGAAGCATCAAAAGAATCAATAAGACTGTTAATATTTTCTTCATAACTGTTTTCCTCCTGCATTATACATAAGGTCGTGATTAACGGGTCTATAGAACAGTTCCTTAAACTCAGCAAGACTGCTGCTTTCTGAAAGAGCCCACATGGTTTTTGCAACAGTTGATTCAAGAGTCATATCGTAGGATTCAGGAAGTTCATATTCACTTTTTATGACACTGCCGACTTCATAAATTGACATGTCACTTCCTTCATGGGTTACCTGAGTTGCCATTACAACAATCTTCCCATTGTCAAGGTACTCCTTTACTATATCATTGAATTCTGTGCCACTGTATTCAGGAAGTCCGCCTACTCCGAAGGACTCAATGATTACAGCATCACATCTGTTCTGAAGAGCTTTAAGGATATTACAGTCGATTCCTGGAATAAGTTTAAGAAGAACAACTCTTGGATCCATACTGTGATAGAATTTTACTTCATCCTTAAGCTTGTCCTTGTCATCAAGATAAAAGAAGATTCTGTCATCCTGTATTGTTGCAAGAGTAGGGTAGTTGATGGATGAAAATGCATTGTATGATTTTGTTCTGTCCTTCTTTGCACGGGTACCGTTTATGAGATTTCCGGAGAACACAATATTTGTACCATATGCTCTGTCATCGCATGCGATTCTTATACTGTCATTAAGATTCGTCTTTGCATCTGTTACTGCAAGGTCAATGGGTTTCTGGGAACCTGTAACTATAACGGGCTTTCTGTTGTTCTGAATTAGATATGAAAGAGCAGCAGCGGTGTAAGCCATGGTATCTGTTCCGTGGCATATTACAAAGCCATCATATTCATCATATTTTTCTTCAATGAGTGACGCCATTTTTAACCAGTGGTAAGGTGATATGTTTGTAGAATCCAGATTGAAAAGCTGGTAGGTATCAATTGTGCAGAATGAAGAGAAATCTTCAATGTACTGAAGAAGTTCTTCAGCTGTAATCTTAGGCGAAAGACCATCTTTTCCATAACGGGATACAATTGTTCCACCTGTTGCTATAAGCAGTATTTTTTTCATAAATTACCTCTTAAATGAATAAAACTCATATGTATTATACTTTGAATTTCATATCCTTTACAAGTGAATTTAAAAGCGGATAAATATTCATGTATTAAAGGCAACAACACTTCTTGGAATTATTCTTTACAGATATATGAAATTTGTTTCAGGGAATTTTATGCGCAGTTAATACACTAAAAGTTCCCTAAAATTTCTTGAGTTTTAGGGAACTTTCTGATAATATTTTAGCATAAAAGTTCCCTAAAGAAAGGTTTTCGTTATGAACACATTTGAAGAAATACAGATTCTGTTAAGAGAAAAAGCTGAACTTCAGGTTAGAATCAATATGATACCATATGATGGAAGTCCTGAAGTAAAAGAAAATACCAGTGGAAAGTATCTATATATACGTAAACGTATAGGTAGCAGGCTTACGTCAACATATGTTGATGTATATTCGGATGATCTTTATCAGCTTCTTTTAAGAAATGCCAGAGAACTAAGAGAACTCAGGAAGGCTCTGCGAAAGGCAGACAGAAGACTTTCGGAACTCGGTTATGAGAAAAGTGTACTTCCTGCTAGAATTCTTGAGAACCTTGATTTTGCCAGGGCAAATATGAAATCCAACATCTATTACCAGGCGGTTCTTGAAGGCGTTGCTACATCCTTTCCTCAGACTGAAGATATCATTGAAAATGGTACAGTAAATGGTATGACTGCAACAGACATACAGAAGATTCTGAATCTTAAACACGCATGGGAGTTCATTCTTGATAATGATGTTATTCAGTTTAAAACGGATTTAAGTCTTCTTTCATATATTGCCAAGCTTGTTAATGAAGGTTTCTTTACGGATGGTGGCAGGGTAAGAAGTGTGCCTGTGACAATAGGGGGAAGTACATATAGACCAAAACTTCCGATTGAAGCTGATGTGAAGGACGAAATTAAAAGTATTCTTGAAGAGAATCGTACTGAAGAGGATATTGCAATAGATCTCATGATGTACTGCATGAAATCACAGATATTTATAGATGGAAACAAGCGTGCAGCAGTAATCCTTGCAAATCACTACCTTATAGCCCATGGCAAAGGTTTGATTGTTATTCCTGAAGTACATGTACCTGAGTTCAAGAAGAAACTTGTCTCATATTATGAAGGAGAAGATATCGAAGTAATACGCAAGTTCCTTAAAGAAAACTGCTGGAAAAAGTTTTAGTATTATATAAATAAAAAAGCAGAGTATGCGTAGAGCGTACTCTGCTTTTCTATTGCGGATAAAACTATAAGCCCTGTTCTTTTACAAAACTGTAGAAATCCTGTTCCTTTTCTATGTTGTCAGGTGACACCGTTCCAAGTGGAGCAGTATATACTACGAATTCTTCATCACCATCGAGGCTGAACATGTCGCAACATGTTTTGTGGTCAAATGATGCAACCCCGCAGCATCCAAGGTCAAGTGCAGTTGCTGCAAGATAAAGGTTCTGGCCAATGTGACCAACGTCAATAAGTGCAGTTCTGTGGGCAAATACACCATATCTCCATTCAACACGGTAAGATACTATGCTCCAGTAGAAGATTACAGAAGCCTTAAGTGCCCACTTCTGTTCGCAGACACTGTCTGAAATCTTTTCCATATCATTTTCCTCTCCGAGGAACTCGAGTTTGTGTCCCATTGGAAGGTAGTGATATAGACCTTTCTTTAAACCTTCTACATGCTGAATGAACATATATGTTTCATACTGGTGTCTTGCACCGCCACATGGAACAGTTCTAAGTGTTGCATAGCTTTTTCCTCTGATGCTCTTTATTCCCTGAGTTGCCCAGAGAAGATATGAAAGCTGAAGGAGAGTAAGGTTCTCTTCTGTAAATACTCTGTGGGAACTTCTCATATTTATGATTTCTTCAAAAGAGTGACTGATTTCAAGGTTTTCAAAATCAGTTGGAAGGTCAATCTGAATATCACTTACAGGAGCTTTTACGAGTGGTGGCTGCTTGAGCATTTTCTGCTGATCTGATTCAAAATCAGGATAGAGGTCATCGCTCATTCCCTTCATGAAATTTCTTCCTTTTACAATTACTTCTTTTACTTCTCTTTCGTCCATGTTATGTCCTCGTTTCTGTGTGTTATAT
>JAKSSM010000069.1 GCA_024403065.1 Clostridia bacterium
ACCTCCCAGTAAACAGTTTTTTGTTTTAACTGTCTACTTAGGAGGTAGCATATCACTAAAGGAAGGGTTTTATAGTGATACGAAATGTCATATGTATAAAGGATTTAGTAACATGCAATATTTGAGTCTGTTCTTGATTCACATCCGCCAACAAGAACACCATTGTCAAGTCTTACAATCATCTGTCCACGGCCGAAACCTGTGATGGAGTTTGCATACTGAACATCATGTCCCTTTGAAAGGAGCTGCTGAACGATTTCATATCTGAAGGAAGGTTCAACTGTAAATGTCTTGTCCTTCATCCACTGCCATCTTGGAGCATCAAGCGCCATCTGTGGATTCATCTTGAAGTCGATATAGTTCATTGCAACCTGAACATGTCCCTGTGGCTGCATATATCCACCCATTACACCAAATGGTGCAACCGGCTTTGTACAGTCAGCATTTGTGATGAATCCAGGAATGATTGTATGATATGTTCTCTTTCTTGGCATAAGAACATTGTAGTGGTTTTCGTCAAGGGAGAAGTCGCATCCTCTGTTCTGAAGTGAAAGGCCATAACCTTCTACTACGATACCTGAACCGAATCCCATGTAGTTTGACTGAATGAAGGATACCATGTTTCCTTCTCCGTCAGCTGTACATAAGTAAACTGTACCTGACTTAGGTGGTTCACTCACCTTTGGCATATGAGCTTCATTCATGTCGATTTCTTCAGATCTCATCTTTCCGTATTCAGGCTTAATGAGATCGTTGTAGTCTATCTTCATGAAATCAGGGTCAGTTACATAGTGCTTTGCATCTGCAAATGCCATCTTGATTGCTTCAAACTGTTTGTGATATGTATCTACATGCTCTTTCTCCCTGAATTCAAATTCCTTAAGGATATTTAAAGCCATAAGAGCAACAATTCCCTGTCCGTTTGGTGGGATTTCCCATACCTTGTAGCCGTGGTATTCAACTCCGATTGGTTCAACCCACTTTGCTTCAAATTCAGAAAGGTCTTCCTTTGTGAAGAATCCGCCGTCACGTTCTGACTGCTTTACAAGAGCATCAGCAATTTCTCCCTTGTAGAATGCATCACCCATAGTTTCTCCGATAAGACGGAGTGTCTTTGCGTGATCCGGGAGCTTTACGATATCACCGAAGTGATATGGTTCGCCATTGTTTGTGAATACTCTGAACCATTCATCATATTCAGGCTTATCCTTGAAGAGTTCCTTGAAACGCTTTGTTGCTCTTTCAAAGGAATATGCAATCATTGGTGATAATGGGAAACCATCTTCAGCATATCTGATGGCAGGCATAAGGTCTTCAAGAAGAGAAAGCTTTCCGAACTTCTTGTTTAATTCTACCCAAGCCTTTGGTGCGCCTGGAACAGTAATTGGAGTCCAGCCGAATGTTGGAACCTTTCCATCAGTACTCTTTTCAAGAACCTTTTCTCTTGAAATGTTCTTTGGAGCCCAGCCGGATGAGTTGAGACCATAAAGCTTGTCCTTCATCCATACGATTGCGAAGCTGTCGGAACCGATTCCGTTACATGATGCTTCAACAACTGTAAGAGCAGCTGCTGTTGCAATTGCAGCATCTACGGCGTTTCCGCCTTTTTTGAGAACTTCAAGTCCAGCATCAGCTGCAAGGCTGTTACCTGTAGCTACCATTCCGTTTTTAGCTGTTACGCAGAAACGGTTTGATGGATATGGCTGGAACATTGGGTCAAATGTTGTTTTCATATGTGATTAATTCTCCTTCTTGTCATAGAGGTGACATGCAACAAAGTGATTTGGTTCAGCCTCTACGTATTTTGGTTTTTCTACCATACAGATATCCATGCACTTCTTGCATCTTGTGTGGAATGGACATCCCTTAGGTGGATTGATTGCACTTGGTACTTCTCCTTCAAGTACTTCAACCTGCTTTCTTTCTTCTCCGATTGCAAGTCTTGGAACGGAGTCAAGAAGGCTTTCTGTATATGGGTGAAGTCTGTTTCTGAAGAGTTCCTTACTTGGAGCAAGTTCACAGATATTACCAAGGTACATTACAAGTATTCTATCACAGAAATGCTTTGCAACTCCAAGGTCATGTGTAATAAAGAAGTATGTAAGTTTCTTTTCTTCTGAAAGTTCATCAAGAAGCTGAAGTATCTGAGCCTTAACGGATACGTCAAGGGCTGATACTGCTTCGTCAAGAACAACAAAGCTTGGTTCAGATGCAATAGCTCTTGCAATACCTACTCTCTGCTTCTGTCCACCGGATAAGGCGTGTGGATATGAGTAGTAGTGCTCACGCTTTAAACCTACCTTTTCAAGAAGGTCCATAGCATTTTCCTTACGTACTGCAGCTGGAAGATTTGTATTGATTTCAAATACTTCTTCGATAGCCTTTCCACAGGACTGTCTTGGGTCCAGTGATGCACTTGGATCCTGGAAGATCATCTGCATATCACGTCTTAAATATCTCATTTCTTCAGGAGTAAGCTTTGCAAGGTTTATTCCTGTTTCATAGTTTCCGTCAAGTTTCTTCTGGTATTCAGGGTCAAGACATCTTTCAGTAAGTGGAAGAATATCCTTTCCACGGAATGTGAATGCTTCATCACGTAAAGCCATTTCCTTTTCGTGGTGATCGTTTTCTGCATCTTCAAGACTCTTGATCTTTACTGCAAGCTCTTCATTTACTTTCTTTAATGCTTCAACATCAACATTCCTGTTCTTTTCGATTAAAGCCTTGATATCTCTCATGCTTGCTTCGAGCTCAAGTGTAGGATTCTTCTTGTATGCTTCTTCAACTTCCTTAAGCTGTGCACCTGTTTCAGCAATCTGTTCAAGAACTACTGCATTTTCAAGATACTTTGCCTTTACTTCGTTCTTCTTTACGATTGCATCGTGAGCAAGAGCAACTTCATCTTCAGCCTTGTTGAAGAGTTCCATAATCTTGTCGATATCCCTGCAGAGGATAAGGGAACCTACTGTACGGCTTCCTTCACGGAGTTCACGGGATGCCTGCTTCTTGAATTCCTTTGACTTCAGCTTAAGCTTATCAATCTTCTTTGATAAAGCTGCAGCCTTCTTTGCATCATCAGGACTTCCATCAGCATCATACTGTGAGTGTTCTGTTTCAAGCTTTTCAATTTCAGCATCGATTACAAGAGACTTCTTGAAGTTCTTGTCAGCGTTTTCCTGATACGTTTTAAGCTTTGCGATTTCTTTTCTTATATATTTTGGGTTAATCTCATTGATAGTTTTTCCGTAGTACACGCAGGAACCGCTCGTCTGCTTGTACAGTTGAAGAATTACTCTTCCAAGTGTAGACTTTCCGCAGCCAGATTCACCTACAACACCGAATTTTTCTCCTTCATACATTGTAAATGAAACATCTTCCACAGCCTTAAGATTCTGCTTTCTGTTCACAGGGAAGTATTTCTTCAATTTACGTAATTGAATTATCTTTTTCTTATCGTCCATGGTTTAGTCTTCTTTCGTAATTAAGTGGCATGCAACAAGGTGACCAGGTTCAACTTCTATTGTTTCTGGTGCTTCTTCGAAGCACTTTCCGATGCACTTTGTACATCTTGGATTGAATCTGCATCCCTTTATGTCTTCAGTAATATTTGGGAATGTGCCCTGAATAGGAGCGAACTCATATTCGTCAGCATCTACATTTGGAACAGCATTCATAAGTCCAATTGTATATGGATGTTTTGGGTTTCTGAAAATCTGTTCTGTTGTTCCTTCTTCTACCTTTCTTCCGGCATAGAGAACAACGATTCTGTCGGCAATTTCTGCTACAACACCCAGGTCATGAGTGATGAACATGATGCCTGCATTCATATCCTTCTTAAGATCATTAAGAAGTGTAAGTACCTGCTTCTGAATTGTAACGTCAAGAGCAGTTGTAGGTTCGTCTGCGATTAAAAGAGATGGCTGAGCGCTTAACACCATAGCAATCAGTACTCTCTGTCTCAGTCCTCCTGAAAGCTGGAACGGATACTGTTTCAGCCTGCTTTCAGGATTTGCGATACCTACCTTCTGAAGGTATTCAACTGCCATTTCGTTAGCCTTTTTCTTGTCTACTCCTCTGTGGAGCATAAGGCTTTCACGAAGCTGGAATCCGATGGTAAGAAGAGGATTCAGAGCTGTCATAGGTTCCTGGAATATCATTCCCATCTTCTTTCCTCTAACCTTAACGATTTCCTTTTTATCCATCTTTGTAAGGTCTTCTCCGTCAAGAATAATGGAACCGCTGTTGATTTTTCCGTTGTTAGGCAGAAGCTGCATTACGCATAATGTAGTTACGCTCTTTCCGCAGCCTGATTCTCCTACAACGCACACTGTTTCGTTTCTTTTAACATCAAAAGAAATATCATGAAGCACTTCATAATCCTTTTTCTGAATGCTGAACGAAGCATGCAGGTTTTTAATTTCCAGTACCTTTCCTTCTTCCATTTCTAAATCCTCTTCCTGTAATTTCTAGTTTAAGCTTTTTTACCTAATGTTTTTAATTAAGCGAGCTTGATTTCCTTCATGTAAATCATTCCACCGCAGTCCATCTGAACGTTTGTGAAGTTCTTGTTGAATGCATAGATCTGGTTAGCTGAGTATAAAGTCTTTACAATAGCATCTTCCTGGATCTTTTCTACAGCCTTAAGCATCCAGTCCTGTCTTTCTGAAAGAACTGTAGTCTTAGCTGAATTGTCAACATATTCATCGAATTCTGCGTTGTTGTACTTAAGTCTTACACCATTCTTTGTTGAGAAGTTTGGTTCAAGCATCTGCTGTCCGTCTCCTGTTACGTTTGACCATGAAAGGATACAGAAGTCAAATGTATCATCAGTCTTAGCTGTTGATAAGAATGAAGCCCATTCCTGAGTTTCGATGGAAACCTTTAAGCCGATTTCTTCAAGTGCAGCCTGGATGTATGCACCAAGTGTCTGCTGCCATGCTCTTGAAGCAAGGAGGAACTTAACTTCTGTTCCTTCAAGTCCGTTGTCCTTAATGAGCTGCTTAGCGTGTTCCATGTTATATGCATAGCCAGCGGTTTCCATTTCCTTTGTATAACCAACAAGTGTAGGTCCTACGATTGAGTTAGTAGTTGTTGCAAGTCCATCAAGCTTAGCAGCAATATATGTATCCATATCGATTGCTTCGATGATAGCCTGACGTAATTCCTTTGATGCCATCTTGTCGTTTAAAGCTGTTTCGTTTGATCTTAAAGCAAGATAGTATACTGATGATGATGGTGAGTTAACAAGTGTAACATTTGAGAATGACTTAACCTGGTTGTATGAATCAGCAAGAACTGTCTGATAAAGGTCAGCTTCTCCTGTCTGTAAACGTGCAACTGCTGTTGCTTCGTCTGCTACAACTGTGAAGCTAAGATCCTTAACGTCTGATGCTCCACCCCAGTAGTTTTCGTTAGCTGTAAGTACATATGAAGCACCTGATGATGCTGATACGAACTTGTATGCACCAGTACCAGCTCCAGTAGCATCAACCATGAAGTCCTGAGTCTTGTCAAGCTTAGGGTTAACGATAGCTCCGTTTGTGTGAGCGAGTTTTGCTACAAGTACACCGTCAGCATACTTTAAGTTTAACTTGATTGTGTATGGGTCAACTACTTCGTAGCTGTCGATTGATTCAACGATTGATGGTCTCTGTGAACCATATGACTTGTCGTTTAAGCATTCGATCATGTAAACAACAGCGTCAGCGTTGAAGTCTGAACCGTCATGGAACTTAACGCCCTGACGTAACTTGATTGTTGCTGTAAGTCCATCTTCTGAGAATTCAGGTAATGCTTCAGCAAGTAATGGTTCGTAAGCTGTTCCGTCAACTGTTCTTCTGTAAAGAGTTTCAAACATCTGTACATTTACGTAAGTTGATGGAGAGTCATTTGTCTTTAATGGGTGTAAACCAACAGGAGCTGTTGATAATACAACGTCGAGTGTAGTGTCCTTTACAGCTGGTTCATCCTTGCCGCCACATGCAACAAGTGAGAATACCATAAGAAGAACAAGAACTGCGACTAAAATCTTCTTAGCGTTTTTCATTTTTTGCCTCCATAAAAATTGATTAATCCTTAAGACTTGGGTCGAGAATGTCTCTCAGTTTGTCGCCTAAGATATTGAAGCAGATTACTGTAATACATACTGCAATACCAGGAATGATAATGAGCCAAGGGGCATCAAATATCATCTGCTTACCTGTAGAGATCATGGAACCCCACTCTGGTGTAGGAGTAGGTACGCCCAGTCCCAAATAACTTAATGTTGCTATTGACATGATTGAGCTCGCGATACGCATAGTTGCAATAACTATGATAGTAGGGAGAGCATTTATCAGTACGTGCTTTAAGATAATTGTCTTATCCTTGGCACCAATAGACCTGATGGCCATAATGTATTCTTCTTCCTTTATCTGAAGAACTCTTCCACGAATCATTCTTGCGAATGATGGAATTGACCAGATAGAGATGGCGATTGCCGCATTCTTTGTATCAACGCCGAGCATTGCTACGATAAGAAGTGCAAGAAGAACACCAGGGAATGTGAAGAGGATATCCATGAATCTTGAGATCAGCATATCAAGCTTCTTGTAGAATCCTGCGAGCACTCCGAAGAATGTTCCGATAATGATTCCAAAGAATGTTGAAATGAAACCTACTGATAAGGATACTCTTCCACCATAGAGAAGTCTTGCCCATACGTCTCTTCCAAGTTCATCAGTTCCAAGCCAGTGACCTTCCATATATTTAGGTGATGACTTTGCCCAGAATCCTGGAGCACTGTGATGGATGATATCCTGTGCAAGTGGGTCGAACTTTGTGAAAAGTGGAGCACCAATTACAAGGATCAGTTCGAGTATAAGGAGGATGAAGCAAAATGTTGCAAGTTTGTTTTTAAGCAGCTTTCTGAAAGCTACTGCGATCTGATTTTCTCTCTTCATAGCTTCCTCCTAGTCATAACTGATACGTGGGTCTATTACGCAGTAAAGAATATCTACTATAAGGTTTACAACAATGAACATTGTTGCAATAAGGAGTACTGAACCCTGTACTGCTGTATAGTTTCTCTGATTGATAGCGTTTATAAGGTATGTTCCGATACCGTTGATTGCGAATACCTGTTCTGTAACGATGGCACCACCTAAAAGTCCTCCGAAGCTTGTACCCATCTGAGTAACAATTGGAATAAGGCCGTTACGTAAGGCATGAACAACAACTACTACCCTTTCCTTTAATCCTTTTGAACGGGCAGTTCTGATATAGTCAGACTGAAGTACATCCAGCATACTTGATCTTCCGATTCTCATGAATCCTGCTGCAACCTGAAGTCCAAGAGCTGTTGCAGGAAGCACTGCTTCTCTAAAACCCTTAGCTGTCCAGAAGAATGATGTCATTCCTCCTGTAGGGAAGATATGAAGTCTTACGCAGAACAGAAGAATGAGCATTGTTCCAAACCAGAAGTTAGGTACTGAAATACCCGCAAGTGATATTGTTGTAAGAGCATTATCAAGAATGCTGTCCTTTTTAAGAGCAGCAATCATGCCAAGTGGGATACCTACAATACATGCAAGAAGCATAGCAGCTACAGCAAGATTGATTGTGTTTGGAATACGTACAGCAAGCTCATTAACGATTGGCTGACGTGAAAGAAGTGATGTGCCTAAATCGCCGTGAAGCATGTTCCAGAGGTAGTTACCATACTGAACAAAGAAAGGCTGGTCCAGTCCGAGGAAGTGACGCATTGCTTCAACTTCTTCTACACTGGCACTTGGGCCTGCGGCAATTTCTGCAGGATCACCCTGTGCAAAGTAAAGACTTGCGAAAACCAGAAAAGACATTCCGATTACAAGTAACACCATTAAAGCAAGTCTTTTCAGGATATACTTAGCCATAAATTTCCTCCATTATAAAAAATATACGTTTGATTATATCGTTTTATTCATTCTTTGTGAATAATATATAGCTATATTGATATATACCTTTTAGGTATATGTTTATACCAAACCTCCATTTTGTGCGTATAACCGACAATTTTTTATCATTAATGCACAAAATATATTTGTTAGTTTGTGAAAAAATAACAAAAAATTCATTTTTTCAATAGTTATATAAAATGCATAAATAATGCATATTTTTATGCATAATCACAATAAAAAACCGGCTTTATGCCGGTTTAATGCATATTTACTTTTCTTCCTGCTTTACTGGTTCAACCTTTACTTCGTTAACCTTTATTTCTACTTCGGATTTCTTTTCTTTTCCTTCTTCGATCTTATCCTTAACGTTTTCAGCAGCTTCCTTTACCTTGTCGCCAGCATTGTGGAGGAATTCCTTGGCTTTTTCCTTGTTTTCCTCTGATGCTACCTTGTTGGCTGTTTCCTTAACCTTGTCTCCAGCGTTGTGG
>JAKSSM010000007.1 GCA_024403065.1 Clostridia bacterium
ACAGACTGGAATAAAAAAGAGTATTCTTTAATAACGCATTGTATTGGAGGCTATTATGGAAGTTGAAATTAAACTTGAAGAACTTGATAGGATTATCTACCAGTGGGATGTGGTTGAAGGTTGCAAAAAGAAAATGATTCTTCTGCTGTGCAGAATATATGGGAATCCATTAAATCTTGATTTGGCTGATTTAGATAAACCTGCGTATAGAGAAGTGCCTAAAAAGGGAATAATAAGAGAAAGTGTTGAATTGGCTCTTAAGATAATAGGCATGATATGTGCAGGGGTATTTGTTCTTGGAACACGTGAAGAAGATTACATATTTGTGCTTTTTGGTATTCCTGCTTTTCTGTCCTTGGTTATATGGGCTGTACTTTATACAAGTTATTCAAGGAAATGTGCTGACGTTGACAAGTATAATAGAAAAGTAGATAGTGTTTTTTCAAAAAAAATAGCCGAAATGTATAATGACATGATGAAAATATATCTGCAGAAAGTAGAGAACGGATCTTTTGAAATGTCAGATTCTGAAATGAAGGCACTTGACTTTGTGGGCGAAGAACTCGCATATGAAAAGGATAAACTTGATGTGATGTTTGCTGCAGCAGGAATAAAAACTGACTACAGAAAAAGGGAACATACTGTCTTCCTGCATGACACTTTAGCATGGAAAGAAACTGAATCATGGGAGGGTGCACTAATGCTTCTTGATGAAGAACTGAAAAGTAATGAGGCATTAGAGAAATAGAGAGTATCTGTTACAGTTATGAAATACCGCATAAGCGGTATTTTTTATGCAAAGAAAAAACTCCTGCTCAGGTTTACTTATACCTTTGCAGGAGTGTCCTGTCTTAAATCTATCTGAATGCGGGAAGTATTACATTGATGAATGAAAAATAAATTACTGCAGCAGAAGCGCATATAAATGTGATTATCGCTATGATGCGGCTTCTTCTATTTGTAACATTTTCTTCTACAATACGCTGCTCTTCAGCTTCTTTTGTTACTCTTAAACGGGTAGCTTCCTGAAGCGCTGTAATCTCTTCAATTTTTTCTTTGCAGATTCTTGCCTGTTCCTGAGAATCTCTATAGTCCCCAAGTTTCGTTAGTAATTCAAAAGCATATTTGTATGCATCAAGAGTGTTGGTTTTACGTATTTCATTAAAAGCAAGAAGATAATCAAGTTCTTTTGACTGATGCTCGTACTCCTTTTCAACACATTCAGCATATTCTTTCAGTTCATGGACAAGAGTCTGATTTCCGAAGCGAATAGTTTTAAGATAATTAACATTGGATTTGGAGAAAAACTGTGAAGTTTTCAGATCTTTTCTAAAACGGACATGGCAGTCTGTCATGAGTTTTCCCAGGTATGCATCCGCATTTACAGGGTCCTTCTTTAATGCGCCATCAAGGTATCTGTCTGCTTCTTTGAATGCTCCATCCTCAATTAAGAGAAAAGCTTTTTCCAAAAGAAAAGAAACACTGGATTCATCTATGACATTTGCAGCGTTAATGTTTCCGTTATATAATTCTGCGGTTTCTGAACCTGGAGCGGCATGGGAATCGTCTTTACCAATACCTGTATCATCTTCTTTCAGGTACTGGCCAACGCTTTCATACATTTTTATTATTCTTTCGTCAGCGGATCCCTGGGCACTCTGGCTTGCTCCACAGGAGGAACATATTCCCACTGTTGAACCAGGTTTGAATCTGATTTCACCACCACATATTTTGCATCTGGATTCAGCCATAGAGTATCCTTTCAAATTATCTGTTTTTCATTCTTCTTTCGATTTCACGGTCTGAATCACGTTTTGCGATTGACTCACGTTTGTCGTAGTTTTTCTTTCCTCGTGCAATACCGATTTCGACCTTGCAGAGTCCTTTTTCGTTGATATATATCTTGAGAGGGACGATGGTAAGACCATCTTCTTTTGTGTAACCGATGAGCTTTCGTATCTCCTGCCTGTGGAGGAGGAGTTTTCTTTCCCTTAATGGATTTACGTTATATCTGTTTCCAAGCTCATATGGGCTTATGTTCATTCCATAGAGTATGAGTTCACCCTTTACTATTCTTGCATAACTTTCCTTTATGGAAACCTTTCCGAGTCTTACGGATTTGATTTCTGTACCCGTAAGAACAATGCCTGCTTCATAGGTTTCTTCTATGAAGTAGTCATGATATGCTTTTTTGTTGTTTGATATCAGTTTATATTCTTTCATTTAATATTCTACCTTCTTGAATGTGGTCATTCTTTTAAGTGGGAAAAGACGCGCAACTACTCTTCCGTAGATTCTGTCTTCTGGTACAAGACCGATGGCATCTGATCTTGAGTCGAGACTAACTTCACGGTTGTCACCGAGAAGGAAATAGTAGCCTTCCGGAATGACAGTCTTTTCGTAGCTTCCGCTTTTTCCGAGAGCCATGACATATGGCTCCTTTAAAAGAACATCATTTACATATACATATCCTCCTGAGATTTCTACAGTATCTCCAGGAAGACCGATAATTCTTTTTATGAGTTTCTTTTCTTTTCCGTTTTCATCATAGAGATTTGTTCTGAAGATGGCAATATCGCCTCTTTCTTCAGTTCCAAAGAGAGTATATGCCTGACGTGACACGATGATGTATTCGTTTTCAACGAATGTAGGCTCCATGGATGACTGCTTTATTATCATTGGTTTAATGAAGAGGGTAATGATAATAACGATGATAAAGGCTATAAGAAATTCCTTGGCAAACTCAAGGACACCATTTGTTTTTCTGATTTTTTCCATAACTATTCCCCGAATATGGTTTTCTTTATTTTCTCAAAATCCTTTGGAAGGGAAGCAGTAAATACCTTTCCTTCCAGATAACTTAATCTGTCGCACTCGACCTTTCCGAATTCAAGTCTGTGTGCATGAAGAAGCTGTGTTGACCAGGAGAATTCCTGTCTTATGATACGGTTGATCTTTGGGTTTCCGTATTTAGCATCCCCAATAATAGGGTAGCCAGAAGCCTGAAGCTGTGCTCTTATCTGGTGGGTTCTTCCTGTAAGTATATTTACTCTTAAAAGAGTATACCACTGGTTTTCATATACTGCACTTTCCACCGGATAGCATATGGTCTCCATATATTTTCCGATGGACATGTCATTTACAGAAACCATATTGTTGTGCTCATCCTTTGTCATGTTGCCTTTAAGGATAAGAGTATCATTTACCTTTCCTGAAACGATAGTAAGGTACTCTTTTTTAAGAGCATCCTTGTCCTTTACAAGGACATTCAGTTCCTGGAGTGAAAGAGCATTCTTTCCGAAAAGAACAAGACCTGTAGTATTACGGTCAAGTCTGTTTGCAGGGCTTGGTGTAAATGTGATATTTGATCTAGGATCATAGGACCCGTTTGAAATGAGGTAGTCAAGGACCTGGTTCTGAAGATGGTTCTTCTTTTCGTGCTGGTCACCATGAGTAAGGAGTCCGAAAGGCTTTTCTGCAATAAGGATATTTTCATCCTCATAGCAGATTCTAAACTGCTTTTTTACCTTTACGGTTTTCTTAACGGACTGGAGAGTTTTAAGTTCTGACTCCAGAAGATAGAAGGTTACAGTATCCCCGTTATGGAGGATGGAATCCTCCTTTACTCTCTTTCCGTTAACCTTGAGATCCTTTCTTATCACCTTGTATATCATGCTTAAAGGTGCCTTATCCAGGTACTTTTTAAGGAAGCGGTCAACTCTCTGTTCTGATTCATTTTCACATATTACTATCTCAAACATATTTAGTATTATATCTTAAATTCTGTTGTAAAAAAAGGTGAAATTTGATAAAATAAAGCCGTATGACAAAGGAGATTTTCAGATGAAAAAAATCAAAGACCTTATATACAACATTAGTGATGTCCTTATTGCAGTTCTCATTCTCGCAATAGCAAGCGGAGTGATTCTCTGGAGAATGGAAAATGCAATAAACTATCCAAAAGAGGTAATAAAGGAAAAGACTGAGGCTACAGAAATAATCCTTCCAAAGCCAGAAGATTTCCCATCTTCTGAAAAGGAAGAGGAAAATACTGAGGGTGAAAATACAGATAATCCTGGAAATACAGGAGAAGTCGTTGAACTCTGGGTTGACGGAAAGCTTCAGGGAGAGGTAACAGTAGTTCTTGGAAACAGTGTTTCGTCTGCAACCGATGCAGTAAACGAGATGATCAAGGCAGGACTCTTTGAAAGTTATGCAGAATACAAGAGTATCTGCAAGAGTCTTGGAAAAGACGATGAAAAGGTAAGACAGGGTACATATGTATATAAGCCGGGTCTTACAAAAGAGGATATCGTTAAATCATTCAATGTAGGTTAATTAACCATAATGGAGGTAATATAGATGGCATTAGTAACATCAACTGAAATGTTCAGAAAAGCTCTTGCATCCAATCACGCAGTAGGAGCATTCAATGTAAACAATATGGAAATCATCCAGGGTATTGTAGATGCTGCAAAGGCTGAAAAGGCACCTGTTATTCTTCAGGTATCAGCTGGAGCAAGAAAGTATGCAAGACCAGCCTATCTTTTAAAACTTGTTGAAGCTGCAGTTCTTGACAGCGGTATCGATGTATGTCTTCATCTTGACCACGGCGAAGATTTCGAAATCTGCAAGAAGTGTATTGACGATGGTTTCACTTCAGTTATGATCGATGGTTCAAAGTATCCATTTGAAGAAAACATCGCCCTTACAAAGAAGGTAGTTGAATATGCTCATGCAAGAGGAGTTGTTGTAGAAGCAGAACTCGGAAAGCTTGCAGGAGTTGAAGACAATGTATCTGTTGATGAAAGATCAGCAAAGTTCACTGATCCAATGGAAGCAAAGGAATTCGTAGAACGTACTGGAGTTGACTCCCTTGCAATTGCAATCGGAACATCCCATGGCGCATACAAGTTCAAGGGTGACCCTTATCTTGACTATGAAAGACTTAAGGAAATCCATGCACTTATTCCTGATACACCACTTGTTCTTCACGGAGCATCAACAGTAATTCAGGAATTCGTTGACAAGTGCAACGAATATGGCGGAGAAATCCCAGGAGCACAGGGTGTACCTGAAGAAATGATTACTGAAGCATGCAAGTATGGTATCTGCAAGGTTAATATTGATACAGACTTACGTCTTGCAATGACAGCAGAAGTAAGAAAATACATCAAGGAAAATCCAAAAGAATTTGACCCAAGAAAGTATCTTGCAGCAGGTAGAGATGCAATCCAGGGAATGGTTCAGCATAAGATAAGAGACGTCCTTAAGGGATCAGACACATTATAGAAGACACATCAGGCGTAAAGATGCGCCTGATTTTTTTGGGGTATTAAAGGGGGAAAACAATTTGAAACCAGAGGTAGATTTAAAAAATTTCAGACTGAGAAGAATAGGAGAAAAGGAGTACAGGCATGCACTTCTTGCCTTATACTGGCCTATATACATTCTCATTTTTATACTGATTGAGAATTTCATAACAGGTGGATTCCATGAGATGCATATGCCACTTGATGACCTCATACCATTCAACGAATGGTTTGTAATTCCATACTGCGTGTGGTATTTTGTGTGGTCACTGCCACTTCTTCTTTATGTGGTATTTGATGTAAAGAGTTTCAGGAAACTCTCATATTTCCTGATTGCAGCATATACAGTATGTCATATCACATATCTTGTATATCCTACATGTCAGTGTTTAAGACCAGAGGTTTTCCCAAGAGAAAACTTCCTTACATTTGTTGTATCTCTCATATACAGTGCAGATACAAGCACAAATGTATGTCCTTCAATGCATGTTGTGGGTTCATTTGCTGCAGCTTTCTCAGTTACACACAGCAAGCTTTTCAGGGATAAAAAGTGGGTAATTGCAGTATTCTGGGTACTTGCAGTACTCATTTCACTTTCGACACTGTTTATGAAGCAGCACTCGGTAATTGATGTTATGTGGGGTGTGATACTTTCAGCTGTATGCTACATAATATTCTACAGGGTAATCAGATTTGATTAATTAAAGGAAGACCGGCCGGTCTTCCTTTTTTGTATAACGGAATCGTATTTTTATGTTGCAAAAGGAAAGGAAAACGTGTATATTTAAAATAGTTAGATAAACTAATTAGAATGTTTAATCAAAATATGAAATAAAGTATACCAGAGGAAAAAGAAATGATTAATGAAAAAGATATTGTTAGACTTGGTAATTTAAAACCATTCAGAGACCTGCCGACATATCCTGATTTCCGCTCCATGGTTAATGGATGTGCAGACCTCTATAGAGAAGATGATGCCTTTATTGTAAAGGTAAAGCGTGCTACAAAGACTGAGCCTGCTCAGTATGTAAAGCACTCATATCTTGATGTAAAGCGCGATGTGGAAAACCTTGCTTTAGGACTTATCAAGCTCGGACTTAAGGATAAGCGTGTAGCAGTAACAGGAAAGAACAGCTATGAATGGCTCATTACATATTTTGCTCAGCAGTCAGGTGTAGGTATTATCGTACCACTTGACAAGGACCTTCCACTTGAAGAACTTACATTCTCCATGAAAAAAGCAGAAGTATCTGCCATCGTTTTCGATAAGGAAAGAGAAGAAAATGTAAGAAAGGCAATTGCTGAACCTGAACTTAAGGATGTAAAGATGATTGCAGTAAATGAAACAGAAGGAGCAGTGTCCTTCTATGATGTAATCAGAATGGGCGAAAGTGCAACTGTTGAAGAAAGAAATGCTCTTCTTGCAACTCCAATTGACGGAAATGCTCTTTCAATTATCCTTTTCACATCAGGCACATCAGGACTTGCAAAGGCAGTAATGCTCACACAGCAGAACGTAATCAGTAACTGCAAGGATGCAGCTGACTGCGAAGATATAAGAAGAGGGGACAGAAACATTGCATTCCTTCCATATCACCATACTTTAGGTGCTACAGGACAGCTTGCACTTTTTACAGTAGGTTCCCCTACAGTTTACTGTGATGGATTAAAGTACATCCAGCAGAATCTGAAGGAATATGAAGTAGCAGTATTTATCTGCGTACCATTAATCATCGAATCAATCTACAAGAAGATTATGGCTACAATTGAAAAGCAGGGAAAGATGGCTACCTTCAAGAAAGGTATGAAGATTTCAAACTTCCTTATGAAGTTTGGTATCGATATAAGAAGAAAGCTCTTTAAGGACATCCATGAACAGCTTGGTGGACATATCAGATATGTAATTTCCGGTGCATCACCACTGGACCCTGTAGTTGCAGAAGTATATCCTGCAATCGGTATCAATGTTGTTCAGGGATATGGTATGACTGAAACTGCTCCAATTCTTGCAGTTGAAGGTTTAGGTCAGACTGAGGCGGGAACTGTAGGTTATGCCCTTCCAAGAACTGAAGTTGCAATTCTTAATCCTGACAAGGATGGAGTTGGTGAAGTAATCGGACGTGGTCCTGGTGTAATGCTCGGATACTATAACGATCCTGTTGAAACTGCTAAGATTCTTGAAGAAGACGGATGGATTCATACAGGAGACCTTGGAATGATCTCAGAGGATAAGCATATGCTTAAGATCTGCGGACGTTCAAAGAATGTAATCGTATTAAAGAACGGAAAGAATGTATATCCAGAAGAACTGGAAACACTTGTAGCAAACCTTCCATATGTAAAGGAATGTATGGTATATGGTGAAGAAAAGACAGGAAGAAACAATGTGGATGACATGGTTATCGTTCTCCGCCTTGTTTACGACAGTGAGTCATTCCCTGGAAAGGATATTTCTGAAATCCAGAAGGAAGTTGATTCCGATATCGAAAAGATCAACGCTACTATGCCAGCATACAAGAGAATATTCAGGACATACCTCACAACTGTTGAAATGGAAAAGACAACAACAGGTAAGGTAAAGAGATACAAGCAGGTAAAATAACTGTGCAAAAAACGGTTTCATAGAGTATAATATGGATAAAGCATACCCGTATTTTATTTTAAATTATTTAAAAGAGGATAAGAGATATGATTAATGAAAACAACCTGATTAAGGTTCCGACACTCCCAAGATTCAGAAATGTGCCACTTATGCATGACTTGAGGGAGATGATCAGATACTGTGCAGATACATACAAGGACGAAACTGCTTTCATAATCAAGACAAAACGTGCAACAAAGACAGAGAAAGCAGAATATTTCTACCGTTCTTTCATTGATTACAGAAATGACATAGAAGACCTTGGTTTAGGTCTCATGAAGTATGGAACGAAGGGTAAGAGACTTGCAATAATTGCCAAGAACAGATATGAGTGGATGGTATCATACTTCGCTCAGGTTTCAGGACTTGGTGTTGTAGTTCCACTTGATAAGGATCTTCCATCAGAAGAACTCCGTCAGTCAATGATAAAGGCTAAAGTGGAAGTACTTGTTTTTGATAAGGATCACAAGCAGGTAGTGTGTGATGCTTTAAGCTGCCCAGAACTTTCTTCCGTTACTGCAGTATGTATGGATGGATGTGATGACCTCCCATTTGACGCAGTAGCATACAGTGATATCGTAAAGCTTGGCAAGAGCGCAACAGTTGAAGAAAAGGAAACTTTCAGAAACCTTCCAATCGACGGTACTGAAATGGCCATAATTCTTTTCACATCAGGTACATCAGGACTTGCAAAGGCTGTAATGCTTTCACAGTTCAATATTACAAGCAACTGCAAGTATACACTTGATGCAGAGGATATCAGACGTGGAGATGTCAATATGGCATTCCTCCCATATCATCATACTTTCGGATGTACAGGTCAGATTATGCTTACATTTGCAGGTGCTGCAACGGTATACTGCGATGGATTAAAATATATTCAGCAGAACCTTGTTGAATACAAGGTAAGTGATTTCATCTGTGTACCTTTAATCATTGAGTCAATCTATAAAAAGATAATGGCTACTGTAAAGAAGCAGGGCAAGATGAAAAAACTTGAAACCGGTATGAAGATTTCAAAGCTTCTTCTTAAGCTTGGTATCGACAAGAGAAGACAGCTCTTCAAGGATATCCATGACCAGCTTGGCGGTGCTGTAAGATATGTAATTTCAGGTGCATCACCACTTGATCCTGTAGTGGCAGAATTCTACAAGGCAATTGGTATGGAAGTATTCCAGGGATATGGCATGACTGAAACATCTCCTGTAATTGCATCAGAAGGATATAAATGCACATGTCCTGGTACTATCGGACGAGGAATTCCAGCAACTGAGGTTGCAATCCTGAATCCTAATGAAGAAGGAATCGGAGAGCTCATTGCAAGAGGTCCTGGAGTAATGCTTGGATACTATGAAGCACCAGAACTTACAAAAGAAGCTATTGAAGATGGCTGGATTCATACAGGAGACCTTGTTTGCCTTACAGAAAATCAGATGATTAAAATCTGTGGACGTTCAAAGAATGTTATTGTCTTAAAGAACGGAAAGAATGTATATCCTGAAGAACTGGAAACACTCATTTCAAATATCCCATATGTAAAGGAATGTATGGTATATGGTGAAGAAAAGAATGGAACTGATGATGTAATCGTAGCTGTAAAGGTTGTATATATGGAAGATGCCTTTGAAGGAAAGAGCGTTGAAGAAATCAATGCAACTGTAAAATCAGATATCGAAAAGATCAATGATACAGTTCCGGCATACAAGAGAATAAACAGCATAACAGTTACTGATACTGAAATGGAAAAGACAACAACAGGTAAGGTAAAGAGATACAAACAGTTTCACTAGATAAAGGCATTTTAAAAGGGAGCATATCGATATGCTCCCTTTTGTAATGCCATAAGATGTTTTAGAATATTGCAATAAGTGCTGCACTTGTAATCATAAGTGTCTGGAATGTGAATCCTGTAATCAGTGCTCCAAGGAGTCTTGAATGGGTTCTTCTCTTTATGAATTCACCAAGTGGGATACAGAGGATGTATAAAAGGATAAGGTTCTGTATCTGGCCGATAAATCCTGAATAGCTTTTAATTATCGCATAGAAAAGCGTAAAGAGGAAAAGAGGTACATACTGGATAAGACTGTAGAGGAATCTTTCTTTTCCTGATGCATTTTTAAGCATATCTGTTTCAATACCTGAAATGTAGTATCCGATGGTCATAAGGATGCTGTTAAAGAAAAGCCAGAACATTCTGTAGTTAAATGGTACAAGTCTGTACATGGAACCGAAGAGTATATACCATGTGAAGAAGAGAATACCCGCTGTAAGCAGTATTACAGGAAGAATATCCTTTTTTTCTATCTTAACTCTTAATGTGAACTCTGGAAGTTTTCCTTTAACATTTTTCTTCTTTTTCTTCAGATAGTAGAAAAGCATGAAGATTCCATATCCTGCAATGAAGCACATGTATGGGATATTCATGATAGGGCTTCCAAATGGAATTACAACACATACTGAACAGAGTATTCCTGCAATAAGGAGTCCTGGAATCCAGAAAAGGAGTTTCTGAAGAAGGAACTTCTTAATATTTACAATTTCAGGAACTGTATCATTTATATTACCCTCATAGTTTAAGTTCATACCCTTTATAGTCATATATATTCCAAGAAGAGCAAAGAGCCATGAAAGATATATGAGAGTAATTGTTGGGCTGTTTACTGGTTCATTTCCGGTTATATCAGATACTGCATCTGATACAAGCTTTGTAAACTTTGATGAGTACATCTGGTATGAATGGAGTACTCCTTTTACAGTACCCACTGTAATCTTTGAACCGACTGAGTTGGTTTCAGTTCCATAGTATACGCCTGAATCAGGCATATTCTTTCCACCTATATGTCTATAGATCTGAAGGATGCTTACATCATCCACAACATCGTCTGCAGTGGAACCGAAGATGTATACATTGGTACCCTTAATGAAGTTTTCATTAAAGGATTTCCATGGTTCTTCAGATTCGTCATTGGTTCCTGCAAAAAGTGATGCCTGGGCATTATGTTTGTAGTTAACTTCAGGTGAAAGAAGAATTACATTCTTTATATCTCTTTTTTCAACTGTGGTCTGAGCTTCTGGGTTATTGTAGTCTGAGAGGAGTCTTAGAATTGATCTTCCACCCATGGAATGACCATGAAGAATAATATGGTCATATGGGATACCTGATACCTGGTGAAGGAAATCAAGGGCATCATTTATTTCCATTGGAATATTGTCAGTTTTTGCATTGTCAAAACCGATAACTCCAGTTGATGCACCCTGACCTGAGTAGTCAAAAGACATAACGGAAAGCCCGTTTCTTAAATAGAGATCTGCAAAAGGTCTCCACTTCTGTCTGTCACAGGAATATCCTGGGCAGATAAGCACTGCATATTCTGCATTTTCCTTTTCATAGTATGTTGCTTCAAGTGTTACATCGAGACTCTTGTATGTAGAAGTGAATGTGAGAACCTGTTCATTCATTGTAGGGATGTTATATACAAACATCATTGCAAATGACAGGATAAGGCATAATACGCCTGTAATTAAAAAAGTTCTGTTCTTTTTCATAATATTTTATCTACCTTTCGTATTTCATTATACAGTAGCAGCATATTATGAGCAATACAAAAGGGGATATTGCTATCCCCTGGGAACTTATCTGTTGTCGATTTTTTCTGGATTCATGTCATGGTTTGAAAGTCTCATCCATGCGACATCCTCCCATTTTGTACCAGGCTTTCCGTAGTTGCAGTATGGATCAATTGAAAGTCCTCCTCTTGGAAGGAATTTGCCCCATACTTCAATATATTTAGGTTCAAGAAGCTTGATTAAATCCTTCATAATGATGTTACATACATCTTCATGGAAATCACCATGGTTTCTGAATGAGAAAAGGTAGAGCTTAAGTGATTTGCTCTCTACGAGATACTCATCAGGCACATATGAGATGTATATTGTAGCGAAGTCCGGCTGACCTGTAATTGGACAGAGTGAGGGGAATTCCGGACAGTTGAATTTAACGAAGTAGTCGTTTCCCGGATGCTTGTTACCGAATTTTTTTTTTTTTTTTGGTGCATAGCTGAAAGTGTACTCGGTCTTTTTTCCGAGTTTTGTAAGATTATCCTGCATATGTTCTCCTATTCTATATTCCAGGTAATGTAGACTGTTTCTGAAACTGTTTCCTGTCTTTCTGAAAGTTCGTCAGCAAGAAGGTTCATTCCTGCAGCCTTGTACATTATTGGCTGGTCATCTGCATCATCCATATCACCATAACGGTCAAAGTCTGCATGATCAATTCCAACAACTTTTTCACCGTTTGCAAGAGCAATTATCTCGGCCTTTTCCTTTGAGTTTCTTACTGCCTCCTGAAGAAGTTCCTTTTTCAGTTCCTTTTCATTTTCAAAAGTGAATTCAACTGAGATATATACATTTACTGCATTTTCTGCTGCAACTGCATTGAATATGTTTATAAGGGCTGTATCAGCCTGACATTCATAGGAAATTCTCTTTACTGAATGAGCAGTGATGGAATCACTGTTATATGACGAATTTCTTGAATTTGACTGGTCTTCCAGTCTGAACATTTTAATGTCAAATCCCTTGTCCTTTAAAGCCTTGAGATATTTTTCTACTGCCTGATCTGTGGCTTTTACTGAATCAAAGGCATTCTTCTTTGTTTCTTCAAATGTAAACTGATATGTTGCCTTGTTTACATCTACCTTTCTTTCTGCATAACCTGCTGTTTTTACTTTACCCATAATTTTCCCCCTTTTTGATTATGATATATCTGCCATTTCTATTATATACCATAGTGTCAAATGTTTTTTGTGACAAAAAAAGTATCATACGCAGTATGATACTTTAAAAGGTAGATATATGATAAAAGAACGATATTTCTGCTATTCTAAAGAGTGTTGAAAATATAATGCCGCAGAAACATATTCCTCACCATCAGTTTTACAAGCATATATTATGATAAAAAATTACACTAATATATCAAAAATATGATATAATTATATCACTAAAGTGTAAACGGGGGTCTTTTTTATGAAAAAAACCGGTGTAATTACTGTACTGAGTGACGGTACGGTAATGCAGGATTATAACGTGAGTGACATACCTCTCTATATAGCAAGAGGAAAACTGAGACCAGGTGGCAATACCATTTCGGAGCATGCCAATCTTGACCTTGAGACAATTTACGTGTCTGAAGGTGAAATGACAGCGCAGATAAACGGAAAGGATGTACATGTTTTAGAAAAGGAGATCCTTGTAATCAACTCCAGCATACCTCACAGTTTAAGGTGTGGAGGAGACAAAGACTGTATCTACAGTTGTGGCATTGCCAATGAAAGTCTGTTTACTGCATCACGCTCCATGAGAGAAAAGTATATAGATCAGATTTTCTACTCATTCAACCATGACTATATTTTAATAAAGAGAAACTCACCATATTATGAACCTATAGAAAAAGTGTTTTCTGAAATATGGAATATCTATGACAAGCAGCCAAGATGCTATGAACTTCTTATTACAGCAAAGCTTCAGGAATATCTTGCCTATCTTTACATGTATCTTGGTGACAGTGACCTTATCATAGATTCAAACCTTGAAAAAAAGGACTACAGGCTTTTCTTAAGAATGGTTGAACACGTAAGATATACCATGGCTGAAAAGATATCCATAAAGGGAATGGCCGATGCTGCAGGTGTTTCTGAAAAGACGGTACACAACCTTTTCAGAAAATATGCAAACAGAACTCCTTTTGAGTTTGTGACATTCTTAAGAATAAATGTAGCAAAGAACCTTCTTGTTGATGGAAGCTATACGCTCTCGGATATTGCACTCATGACAGGCTTCTCTCACCAGAGCCATTTTACAAAGGTATTCAAGAGTGAAACAGGCGTAACGCCAAGGGAATATGTAAAAAGCATTGTAAAAAAGTAGGGTAAAGGGTATTAATAAGAAATACAGAAGGAAGATGATTCTTCCTGTTTTCTTTCATACTCGTTTAAAAAGGCGGATTCAATCAGAAAAGAAACCGCCTTTTTAAATTCATATATTAATGTTAACATTCATACATCAGCTGATTATAGATGTCCGTATCCTCCGTTAACCAGTATTCTGTCTTTTATTTCACTGACATTCTCATAACCTTCATCTTCCAGTTTTTCTGCAGCAATGCGCAAAGCTCTTTCAAAATCTCCAGCCATTGTATCAAAATGTTTTAAGGCAATCAGTGGATTCAAACCGGCTTCGGAAGCGGCATAAGAGAAATGTTTTCTTCCTATTTCATCAAGATTTCTTTCTCCACCAATTCCTATTGCCATATCACGGCTGCTTCCCTGATATATTGCAGTACTTATAATATCATATGCTGGTGCGAGACTGATTTTCTTCAAATCACTCGAATACAGCAGAGACAGATTTTTAATATGGTTGTCGGTGTTTCCAACAAGAAAATCAAATACAATTATATCCCAGAGTTTTAACTGATCAGCAATTGGATCAGAGGAGTAATTTCTAAGAATACGGAAGAGTTCGGGCAGGTATCTGCTGGTACCGCTTTCGTATTTCTGCATCGAGGATATTCCCAGTGCCTGCGCAAAGTCTTCCTGATGAAGTCTGAACGGACAAAGAAGTCCATTAACTGGTTTTGAATCCTTACTGATAAGTCTGTCGTATCTTTTCGTTGCAAAAAGGATATCTTCATCTTTTGCAGCTCCAGTATTTATTATGAAACTTTCTGGGACATTTATACCGAGTTCTGCTGCTGCAAGCAGGGAAAGCTGTTCATTGGTTACTATTCCGGATAATCTGACATGGCTCTGTTTTACTATGTGTGTACTTGGTGCACTGCCAAGTGGCTTATACCAGTCAGAATTCTTTTCGTCATAATACAGTCCCACTTTACCGGATGCTCCAGTTAAAGACAGATGAGCCTCTGTTACCAGTTCTGTAGATTTTGAAACTCCTTCTTTTGCCAGAGCTTTAACCTCTTCAAGGGAGAGACGTTCGTATCTTTTGTCTATGGTCTCAGCTGAGGATATCCTTATTGCGCCGAGACATTCTGAGCCAAGTTTTTCCAGAATGGTAAGATAATCATTTTCATCAGTATGAATGAAGTTAGCAACAGATTTTCTTGCGAAGCCTTCTGGGAGCAATCCTTCGAAATATTTTTTTGTCGCTTCAGGACTGAAACTTCTGTCCGAAAGGGGTAAACTTATGGATATTGCAGGCATACCCATTGACAGGTAATCTTTGCTGTATGTGAATTGAGCATCATGAACGGTAGTACCAGAGATGATGCCAACTGGTGTCTGAATTCCATTTATTTCAACGGATACAAAAAGCATCCTCATTTTTATTCACCCCTGTTTCTTGCTTCAAGATCAATTCCAAGCAGATTCATCAGAAAAATTGCCTTTCCTAACTCGGCGGTTTCTTTTCCGTTTTCAAGATTTGAGATAAAACTAGTGCTGAAACCAGTAAATTCTGCAAGGTAAGCCTGCGTATAGCCAAGTGCTTTTCGTCTTCTCTTTATGGTTTTTCCAAAATCTTCTGAAGATGTTATTCTCATATTTCCTCCGTTTTAGCCGTACGGCTATTTTTAATTGTTTTTATTCATAATTTAGTCGTACGACAATATTTCCACAATTTTATTGTAATATAGCCGTACGACTATGTCAACTGTATATATTTATTTATGAAAACAACGAAAAAAGCTGACTCCATATAACTGGAATCAGCCTGACTGATTAATGGTGGAGATGAGGAGAATCGAACTCCTGTCCGAAAATACTTCCACACAACTTTCTCCGAGCGCAGTTAACTGTTTGTTTATTCGATATCCCTGGCGCCTGTTAACCGGCTACAGATCAATCTATCCCGTAAGCCCTGAGTGTTACCGGGAACTCGCACACAGGTTTCCTGCATTATGACGCCAGGACCCTGACCTGCAGGTGAATCAGCCCGACGGCTTTCGCTTAAGCTGCGAATGCTAATGAGTTGTTTTTGTCGTTTATATTTAACGTGTCTTTTTTTAGGTGGACTGACAGACCACCGCTCGCTTATTCTGCTTCTCTACCCCCGTCGAAACCTTTACACCCCCGACTCTTAAGTAGGAGATAAATATATCATAAATTGTTTGCTTTTGCAAGAAATATTACGTGTATAAATATGGGTTTTATGGTAATATATAATTGAATCGGTATGTGCTGATTCGAAAGACAATTTTGGAGGAAAAATATGGCTAAAAAAGAACTTACATCTAAGATGAAGAACGGCTATGAAAGAATTACAAAAGCTGAACTTAAAGAAATGGATGACTACTGCGAACAGTATATGGCATTCCTTGATAACGGAAAGACAGAAAGAGAATGCGTAACTACAGCAATCGCCCTTGCTGAAGCAAAGGGCTTCAAGAAGCTTGAACGTGGAATGAAGCTTAAGGCTGGAGACAAGGTTTACTATAACAACTGTGGAAAGAACCTGAACCTTGCTGTAATTGGTAAGGAAGCACTTGGTGCAAACATCGTTGCTGCTCATATCGACAGCCCACGTCTTGACCTTAAACCACAGCCACTTTATGAAGACCATGAAATGGCATACCTTAAGACTCACTACTATGGCGGAGTAAGAAAGTATCAGTGGGTTACTATTCCACTTGAACTCCACGGTGTTGTATGCCTTACAGATGGAACAACAGTAGAAGTAAAGATTGGTGAAGGAAACGAACCAAAGCTTGTAATTACTGACCTTCTTCCACACCTTGCACAGGAACAGTCAAAGAAGCCTTTATCAGAAGCAATCACTGGTGAAGGACTTACACTTCTTGTAGGTTCAGTTCCGGTTGCTGACAAGGATGTAAAGGAAAGAACAAAGGAAAGAGTTCTTGAAATCCTTAACAAGAAGTATGGTATCACTGAAGATGATTTCATCTCAGCTGAACTTGAAACAGTTCCATCCTTCGATTCAACACTCGTTGGTCTTGATGGAAGCTTAATCGGTGCCTATGGTCACGATGACAGAGTATGTGCATATGCAGGATTAAAGGCAATCTTTGATATTGAAACACCTGAAAAGACAGCTGTTCTTGTTATGGCTGACAAGGAAGAAATCGGTTCTGTAGGTCTTACTGGTATGATTTCACAGAACTTTGAAAACTTCATCAATATCATTACTGGAGGAAAGGCTGACATGTACGAATATTTCGAAAAGTCATTCTGCCTCTCATCAGACGTAACAGCTGCAATGGACCCACTCTATGCTGATGCATTTGAAGACAGAAACAGTGCTCACATCAACTATGGTATCGGTCTCTGCAAGTACACAGGTTCCCGTGGAAAGGGTGGCGCATCAGATGCCAATGCTGAAACAGTTGCAAAGATCAGAAGAATCTTTGATGAAAACGGCGTAGTATGGCAGATGGCAGAACTTGGACGTATCGACCTTGGTGGTGGCGGAACAGTTGCACTTGACATGTCAAACCGTAACATCGAAACAATCGATGCCGGTGTTCCTGTACTTTCAATGCACTCACCATATGAAATCGTTTCAAAGCTTGACTGCTATATGACCTACAAGGGATGCAAGGCTGTATACGAATCAAAGTAGAATAATATGTGGGAGGTCTATGCCTCCCACATCAATATACTGAATTTAAGGAGAATAGAAAATAATGGCACAGATTAACCGTGACAGAATAGAAAATTTAAGAAGAGAAATGAGAAGAGAAGGCATGGACTGGTATATCGTTCCTACTGATGACTATCATATCTCTGAATATGTAGGAGACTATTTCAAATCCAGAGCCTGGCTTTCAGGTTTCAACGGATCTGCAGGAGTACTCCTCGTAGGGCTTACTGATGCATATCTCTGGACTGACGGAAGATATTTCCTTCAGGCTGCAGCAGAACTAAAGGATTCAGGAGTAACACTCATGAAGCAGGGTGAACCTGGAGTTCCTGATATTGACCAGTTCCTTAAGAAAAATGCAAAGGGAAAAACTATCGGTTATGATGGAAAGACCATGTCATTCTCCTTCGGTCAGAAGATAAAGAATGCCTTAAGGGATTCTGAAACACTCTATATTACTGACCTTGATCTTGTTAACCGTGTATGGGTTGGAAGACCAAAGATGTCAGAAGAAAAGATTTTTATTCTCGGAACAGAATATGCAGGTAGAACAGTAGCAGAAAAGCTCATTGACTTAAGAAATGAACTTATTGAACGTGACTGCGATGCAATCCTCATTCCTGCTCTTGATGAAGTAGCATGGCTCTTCAACTTCAGAGGAAACGATGTCCTCTATACACCGGTTGCCTTATCATATGCAATCGTTACAAAGTATAGTGCAATTCTGTATATCTCAGAGAATGCTCTTGATGGTAATCTTCTTTCATATTTTGAAATGAACGGCATTACTGTAAAAAACTACTTCAAGGTATATGAAGATGTATTTGCACTTAAGGGAAAGACACTTGTAGATCCAAATTCCACAAATGAACTTCTCATTTCAAGCCTTCCTGCACCAGTATTTGCAGAAAGCCCTGTAAGGGTTGCTAAGGCTACCAAGAATGCAACAGAACTTGAAAATATCAGAATTGCTCATCTTAAGGACGGTATTGCACTTACAAAGGCAATCTACTGGCTCAAGAAGAGCGCTGAAAACGGAGAAATATATAACGAGACTGAAATGTCAGTTGCTGAAAAGTGGACTGAATTCAGAAAGGCACAGGGAGACGTCCTTGAACTCTCCTTTGACTCAATCGTTGCTACTGGTGACCATTCACCGGTAATCCACTATGAACCAACACCTGAAACAGACAGAAAGATTCAGGAAGGATTCCTCCTTCTTGATACAGGTGCACAGTATCTTCAGGGCACAACTGACGTTACAAGAACTGTTTCCATTGGCAAAGTGGACAGAAAGATGAAATTAAGATACACAGCTGTACTTAAAGGTCATCTTGACCTTGCCATGGCAAAGTTCCCTGTTGGAACTCTTGGAAACAGCCTTGATGCTATTGCAAGACGCCCAATCTGGGATATCGGTCTTGACTACAACCATGGTACAGGCCATGGTGTTGGATACCTTCTTGGTGTTCATGAAGGACCAAACTGTGTAAGACGTATGGCACCAGGTGCTGCATACGGACTTCCACTCAAATCCGGTATGGTTACAAGTGACGAACCTGGTATCTACCTTGAAGGTGAATATGGTATCAGAATTGAAAATCTCTTTGTTACTGTACCTGTAGAAAACTATCCAAACTTCCTTACATTCGATATGCTTACACTTGTTCCTTATGACAGGGAATCCATCAATTTCTTCGACCTTTCAGAAGAAGAAATGAGATATCTTGAAAGCTATAACAGAAACCTTCTTGAAAAGGTTGGTCCATTCCTTACAGAGGATGAACTTGCATGGCTTAAGGAAGAGGTAACTTTCTAGTGGGAAGCATAGCATTTTATCTTAACAGTATACTTCTTGGAGTAGGACTTGCAATGGATGCCTTTTCCGTATCCCTTGCAAATGGACTGAATGATCCAAAGATGAAGAAGGAGAGAATGGGACTTATCGCATTCACTTTCGCTTTCTATCAGTTCATAATGCCGCTTATTGGCTTTATCTGTGTCCACAGTTTTGTAACACATTTCAGGAAGTTTGAAAAATATATTCCATGGATTGCCTTAATCCTCCTTCTGTATATCGGAGGAAAGATGCTCCTTGAAGGTCTTTCAAAGAAAGAAGAGGATGAGGAAACTGCAAAGACCCTTACATTCAGGGTCCTTATGATCCAGGGAATCGCAACATCCATTGACGCTCTTTCAGTAGGGTTCACAATATCAGACTATACATATCTTGAAGCATTCATTGCATGTATTCTGATTGCAGTAGTTACTTTCATCATATGTGTCATTGGTCTTATCCTCGGAAAGACTCTTGGAACAAAGCTTGAGAAGAAGGCTGCCATTCTTGGCGGTGTCATTCTCATATTCATCGGTATAGAAATTTTTGTTAAAGGAGTATTCTTAAGTTGAGAAAAACCCCATGGGAAAAGGAATGGATTATTCTTCAGAAAAATGAGGAGAAATATGGAAAGAAAAGAAAGGATGGACCTACATCCCTTCTTCTTATGCGACTTGAAAGAATTATACCAAAGAAACTTTCAGGTGCTCTTGACTTCGCCTTTCTAAAGGCATTCAGACTCATTTTTGAGAAGGGTACCTGGCTCATCGAAAAGACATACAACAGAAAAAAGAAGGAAACGGATTTCAAGGTTAATACCTATGCAAGCAGGCTCAACGAAAGTGGAAGAAATGTAAGGGTATTCAGAAGAAAAGCAAAGGCATCAAAACTTTTCAATATCTTCATTTCTCTTCTTGAAGGAATCCTTATGGGAGTACTGGGCTTTGCAATTCCAGATATCCCGGTATTTGTTTCCATGGTTCTAAAAAGTGTTTATGAAGTAGCCTTATCCTACGGATACAGCTATGATACAGATAATGAAAAGGTATTTGTCCTTAAAATAATCGAAGTTGCCATGTGCGATGAAGAGGAATTTGTTGAGAAGGACAGAGAACTGAATGCAGCAATCGACCATATCGCGTCCCATGGCGATATAATCGGGGCAATAAATATTACAAAGGAAGACCAGATAAAAGGAACTTCCCGTTCCCTTGTAAAGGAAATGATCTATACAAAATTCATCCAGCAGTTCATGATTGTTGGACTCTTTGGCGGGCTCTTTGACCCTGCCTACATCAGCCGCATTTCAACATATGCGGAGCTGAAATACAGAAGAAGGTTTTTAGGTAAAAAATTAAATGAAGAAAAGAAATATTAATGGTATTACTGCTGGCGCCCTGTTTGCAGCTTCCTACGTAGTACTTACATTCGTGTCACAGATATTCGGACTTGCAAGCGGTGCAATCCAGTTCAGACTCTCAGAGTGTCTTACAGTATTTGCATATATGGGAAGCTACTCTATTATGGGCCTTACAGTCGGATGCTTCCTTGCAAATCTTCTTACAGGATGCGCACTTTGGGATATCATATTCGGTTCTGTTGCAACCCTTATAGGTGCTGTTGGAACATACTATATCCATAAGGTATCTGACAGGCTTCTGTGGCTTCCACCAGTTCTTTCAAACTGCATCATAGTACCTGTTGTACTTCAGAAGGTATATGGTGTAACTGATGCATACTGGTATCTCATGCTCACTGTAGGAATCGGTGAGATTGCCATGTGTCTTGCAGTTGGAATGCTTGTTCATAAGGCAGTAAAGAAAAGAATTGAAAAACTGGGAGAAATATAGATGGAAAGAAAAGAAATTGCAAAAATCCTAAGAGAAAACGGTTCAAACTGCGCACAGGCTGTAGTAGTTCCATTTTCTGTTGTTCTTGGTTCTGATCCTGTTCATACATTCAAGATGGCTGAAGCATTAGGCTTCGGTTTAGGGGATGGAGATGGCATGTGTGGAGCACTTACAGGTGCTGCCATGATGGTTGGAATGAAGAAGTCTGATGGGGATATTGATAATCCTGGGACAAAGAAGATGACATATAACACAATATCACTTCTTAAAAAAGAGTTTACAGAAAAGATGGGTGGAAATACCTGCAGAAAGCTCAAGAATGACGGAAAGTGTGAAAAGTGCGTTGCACTTGCATGTGAACTTCTTGACAAGTATCTTCTTGGTATCTATCCGGATGGTGAAAGACCTGATATCAAGGTAATAAGAAACGAACACGCAAAATTCTAGGTAATATATGAGATTGGAACTTATAGCAGCAACAACATTCGGACTTGAGGCAGTTACAAAGAGAGAAATCCAGGATCTTGGATATGAAATTCTTGCAACTGAGGATGGAAAGGTAATATTTGAGGGAGATGAAAGGGCAGTAGTAAAAGCGAATCTCTGGCTTAGAACTGCTGACCGTATTCAGATTCGACTTGCGGAATTCATGGCTACAGAGTCAGAAGAACTCTTCCAGATGATAAAGGGTATTCCATGGGAAGAATGGATACCGCTTGATGGAAAGTTCATTGTAGACTGTGCAACCCACAAGTCAAAGCTTAACTCTGTACCAAAGACACAGGCAGTGTCTGAAAAGGCTGTTGTAGAAAGACTTAAAGAGACATATCCTGTTGAAAGATTTGAAAAGACAGGAGCCTTATTTAAAATAAAGGTTACTGTTCTGAAGGACAGAGTAACAGTAACTCTTGATACAACAGGAGCATCTCTTCACAAAAGAGGATACAGAAAGCTTAATAATGATGCTCCTATAAAGGAGACACTTGCTTCAGCCATGATTCTTCTTTCATTCTGGAAAAATGACAGAATTCTTGTGGACCCATGCTGCGGTTCAGGTACTATTCCTATTGAGGCAGCAATGATCGGTAAGAATATTGCACCAGGAATAAACAGAGAGTTCTCAGCAGAAGCATGGCCTGCAATCGAAGAAAATCTCTGGGTTGAAGAAAGAAAAGCTGCAAGAGAAGCAGTAAGAAAGAATGAGGTACTCCGCATCTATGGTTCGGATATTGATTCTGAATCCATAAAGATTGCAAAGGTAAATGCAAAGGAAGCAGGAGTAGAAAATGATATAAGATTTGCTGTATGTGACATAGCAAAGGTTACAACAAGCAAAGAATATGGAGTAATGGTAACAAACCCTCCATATGGTGTAAGAATTGGTGATGAACGTGGTATCAAAGGAGTGTACAGCGCATACGAGAAGTTCTTTACGGACAATCCGACATGGTCACTCTTTGTAATCACTTCAGATAAAGATTTTGAAAAGAAAGTAATGAAGAGAGAAGCGGACCGACGCCGCAAACTCTATAACGGCAGACTTGAAGTCTGCTACTATCAGTTCCATGGAGAGAAAAGGAGGAATAGGGATGAGTAACGAATTTGTTTCATACAAATGTCCATCATGCGGTCAGATGCTGAAATATTCGCCAGAAGCAGGAAAACTCAAATGTGAATACTGCGGTACCGAAGCTGATATCAGTGGACTGGATGCCTTAAATAAGGCTGACAGTGAGAACACAGGATTCGACTGGGGAAACTACAGACAGGAATTTGACAGCACAAAGGAAGAACTCAGGAATACTGTTACATATATCTGCAGATCCTGTGGTGCTTCCATCGAAACAGATGAAAAGACAGTAGCAACCAAGTGTCCATACTGCGACAGTGATATCGTTGTAACTGACAAGGTAAAGGGTGGATTAAAGCCAAATCTTGTAATTCCATTCAGGATAAACGGAAAGGATATCCAGGACAGAGTAAGAGAACATATGAAGGGAAGAAAGCTTCTTCCAGATGATTTTACAAGTGAAAAGACTTTAAGCAAAATCAAGGCAATCTATGTTCCATTCTGGATGTTTGATGCAAAGGCAGACGGATTCGTAATGTTCGATGCAACAAAGAAGAAAAAGTGGTCAGACAGTGATAATGACTATGTTGAAACATCACACTATCTTGTTTCCATGGATGCCGGAATGGATTTCGTAAAGGTTCCGGTAGACGGAAGTGAAATGATTGATGATGACCTTATGCAGGCACTTGAACCATATGACTACAATGACCTTGTAGAGTTTGACCCTAAGTATCTTTCAGGTTTCATGGCTGAAAGATTCGACGAAAGTCCTGATGAAAGTCTTCCAAAGGCAGAAAAGAGAATTCTCCGTTCTGCAACAGACACATTCAGAGAAAGTCTTCGTGGTGAGTTCGATTCACTTTCCTACAGAAGCAACCGTATAAAGGTAAAGGATACATCCGTAAACTATGTACTTCTTCCTGTTTACCTTCTTAATGTAAACTACAAGGGAAAGAATTACCGTTTCGGAATCAATGGTCAGACTGGAAAGCTTGTTGGAGAACTTCCAATCGACAAGAGTAAGGAAAAACGTGTATTCCTTGTTCCATGGCTTATTTCAACACTGGTTGTTTTCGGCATTGCAGCTGCCGCAACACTTTTATAGGGGAGGGGGATTATCATGAAAAGAAGATTACTGATTTTTATCGCAGTTCTTTTACTTGCGATCCTTCCAATGAGCGTATATGCAGCAAACCAGAACCTTCCAAGAGTAATTGATGATGCTGAAATCTTTACTCCATCACAGGAACTGGACCTTACATCAAGAATCTGGGACTTTGTACACAACACAGGTTTTGACTTTGTTCTTTATACTGATGTAACTACTGATGGAAGAATGGTAGAAACATACGCTGAAAACTACTATGAGCTTAACGGCTATGACTGGGACGGCATGATTCTCTTCATCTGTATGGAAGAGGGTAACCGCTGCTGGTACAGTGCAGCATTCGGAAAGTGTGCAGACTTATATACTGCAAAGCTTGGAAACTACGCAGACGATAAGATGATGCCATTCATGAGCGCAGGAAACTATGCTGATGGTGTAATGGCATTTATCGATACAGTTGAAAAGGGCTTTGAACCTGAAGAAGAGACTCCACCTCCACTTGGAATGCTTGGTGGAATTGCAGCAGCAATCGGTCTTATTCCTGCATCAGCTTCAAGAGCAAAGGCAAGATCCGGAATGAAGATTGAAGGAAAGCGTAATGCCGGTGCATATGCTATTAGAAACAGCCTTACTGTAAGAAACAAGAGTGTAAATTTCCTCTATTCAGAAACTGAAAAAATTCCAAAGCAGAAGGAAAAGTCAGAACATACTGAACATACTTCAGCTGTACGTGGAAACCAGGTATCTGGAAGCAAGAGAAATTTCTAAAAAAATGTAGCATTATATATCTTTTTTATATATAATAAATCAGGGAATTGTGTTCCCTGCAAAGTTAAAATCAATTTGATAGTAATAAATCGAAGGGAGAAATATTATGGGACTTATTTTAGCAGCAATCGGAGCAGTAACTGGTAACCTTGCAGATCAGTGGAAGGAATACTTCGTATGTGATGCTCTTCCAGCAGACGTTCTTGTAAAGAGAGGCGGCAAGCAGGTTACAGGACGTTCATCAAACCATGGAGACAGAAGTGTTATCTCCAACGGTTCAGGTGTAGTAGTTCACGAAGGTCAGTGCGTAGTAATCGTTGAAAACGGTAAGGTAGTAGAAATCTGTTCTGAACCTGGTAACTATACATACAACAATCAGGTAGCTCCATCAATCTTCACTGGAAACTTAAGTGAAGCTTTAAAGGAAACTGGTAAGGACATCCTTAACAGATTCAAGGCAGGCGGAGCAACTGGAAAGGATCAGAGAGTTTACTACTTCAACACAAAGGAAATCACTGGAAACAAGTTTGGTACTCCAAACCCAGTTCCATTCAGAGTAGTTGACAACAACATCGGACTTGACATCGACTTAGGTGTTAGAGCTTCCGGTATGTACTCATACAGAATGACAGACCCAATCCTTTTCTACACAAACGTTTGTGGAGATGTAACTGACGTTTATACAAGAGATATGCTTGATGAAATGTTAAAGGCTGAATTCAAGTCAAAGCTCACTCAGGGACTTGGCAAGTTATCACCTTTAGGCTTAAGACCAAGCGAACTCATCAACCACAATGAAGAACTTGAAAAGGCAATGGCTGAAGTATTAACTGAAAAGTGGTCAAACGAAAGAGGTATCTCACTTCAGACTGTAGTTCTTGAAAGCGTTACACTTTCAGACGACGACGCTGAAAGACTTAAGAATGCTCAGAACGCTGGTATGTTACGTAACCCAGGAATGGCTAACGCAACACTTACTCAGGCTGGTGCTGATGCTTTAAGAGGAGCAGCTAACAATCCTAACGGATCAATGGCTGGTTTCATGGGTGTTGGTATGGCTATGAACGCATTCCAGGGAATGGCTGGTCAGGTTAACTTCCCAGGTCAGGGAAATCCTAACGCATGGCTCTGCAGCTGCGGAATGAACAACGTTGGAAACTTCTGCTCAAACTGCGGACAGAAGAGACCATAGGAATTTAAGGCAATATAAAATGGGGCTTTGGCCCCATTTTTGTTTTGCTTTTAAAGTGTATATTCTTTTCTGAATCTCTTTCTGTACCTGTTCATTACAAGAAGTGATACTGTTCCTGTAAAGCTGTCTGCAACTACCTGTGCCCATACGATTCCGTTGAGACCGAAAAGTGTATTGAAGAGGATAAGGATTGGAATTGCAACTACTGCCCATCTTGCGATACCAAGAATCAGGTTTTCAAGTCCCTTTCCAAGAGCCTGGAGATAGAACTTTACATAGAAGCAGCAGAACATAAGTGGTGTTGCAAGGATTCTGGCACGGATGAATCTTGTACCATAGGCAATGGTATCAGGATTCTTTATGAATACTGATATAATCGGACCTGCAAAGATCTCATAGAGAACAATACTCAAAAGTCCAATGGATACTCCAAGGAAAAGGGAGAAGCGTTCAAGGTCGTTCAGTCTCTTGTAGTTCTTTGCTGAATAGTTGTATCCAAGAAGTGGTCCTGTTGCCTGAGCAATACCTATATCAATGTTAAGAGGGAATCTTTCAACCTTCATGGTAATTCCAAGAGCTGCAGCTGCAAGGTCGTTGTATGATGAAGCAAATCTCATAAGGAGCATATTGTTTATATCATAGAGAAGGCTTGCAAAGGATGCAGGAACACCGATTGAAATGAGGTCCCAGATTTCTTCCCATGTAGGTAAACCGATAAACGGATTGAAGGAAAGAGACATTCTGTCTCTGTTCTTGTAAATGATAGCAAATTCATAGATAAGGGAAATGATGTTTGAAATCATTGTTGCAATGGCAGCACCCACAACTTCCTTTCCTGGAGGAAGGATCACAAACATGAATAATGGGTCAAGCGCCATATTGATTACACCACCAAGTGAAATTCCGAATCCTGCCTGCTTTGCAAGGCCAACGGATCTCATGATGTTACAGAGTGTAAGTGAAAGGATTGTAGGGATACATCCTATTACACATACTGTCATGCAGTATTCCTTTGCATATGCATATGTATTTTCACTTGCTCCAAGGAAATCCAGGAACCATGGCATATTCAGGAATACGATAAGGGAGAAGATTCCACCAATCACAACTGCTGAGTAGAAGGAGAATGATGATACCTTCTTTGCCTGTTCATCCTTTCCTACACCAAGATGTCTTGCAATAAGGGAACTTCCTGAATGTCCGCATAAAGCAGCTATTGCTACTGTTATATTATACAGCGGATGTATGATTGATACTGCAGCTACCATGTATGGGTTGTTTACTCTACCTATATAGAATGTATCTGCCAGATTGTATGCGAGAGTAATGAGCTGACCTATTACAGTTGGAATGCAGAATGTTAAAACGGCCTTTGCTACAGGGTAGTCTTCGAATACCTCACGGTTGTTACTTGCTTTAAGTCTGTTGTCCATTAAAAAATCTTCTTTCAAAATAAGTCTACATATTGTATATTAGTATATACCTTTTGAAACCATTCTTAAAGACTTACGGGTGTTTAAAATACAAAACATGTATACACGAAAAATGTTTAAAAAATATCAAAAAAGCTGTTGACAATGGTTTGTAAAGGTGATAGAATGACAAAGCTGTTCGAT